>DATGTQ010000037.1 GCA_035301805.1 Tissierellales bacterium | reverse complement strand
AGTTTATTTGTTAGAAACTTTTAATTTAAATATTGAAAACTTAATTACTGAGAAAGAAAGAGAATTTCTACCCTATTTTGTAAAAAATGATAAATATGAAGATATTCTAAAAGAATTTAATATTAATCATATTTTTATTTCATCTGAAGATATTCATATACTAGATGATATAAGAGAGTTCAATGAATTCTTAGTTAAAGAATTTTATAATAAAGTTTCAACGAACCAAAATCTAGATTCCTTTATAAAAGTTGAGAATGCAATGAATAATTTTATAAGAGAATATAATTTTTTTAGCAAAATTGCTAATGGGTCAAATAAAGGCAAAACACCAGCTGAAGTTGTTTTAGAAAGATCAATAGAAAATGGTGCAGATTTAGATACATTGCCTCTTTGGCTTCTTGCCTTAATAAATTCTCCAAAGCGAGGCGATAGTAGTGAATAAAAAAAATTATAAAATTGCAGTTATTGGTGGAGGACTTTCCGGTTTATCCATAGCTGAAGGTCTTCAAAATAAAGGGTATAAAAATGTAACGCTTTTTGAAAAAGAAGAGCGTATTGGTGGAAAACTGCATAGTATTTGGTATAAGGGAAAATCTTATGAATTGGGAGCTATTTTTGGATTACCTTCATATACAAACCTTCGGAAACTTATGAAAAGATTAAATATTAAAGTAGATGGACCAAAGTTATCCCGCACCAATTATAATGCAGATGGCCAAAAAATTATGCCAATACCAAAAGAAGATTTAGAAGGTTTTTTATATGAATTAGAGAGACTACCTAAAGTTCTAAATTTATATAAATCTCTAGAGAATGCTTATATTGAAAATATAGAACCACCACTAATGTTGCCTTTTTCAGAATGGTGTGACATACATGGATTTAAGATTTTAAAGACCATATATACACATTACTTTACTATTTTTGGTTTAGGAAATCTTGATGAAGTCCCAGCACTTTATGTACTTAGAATTATGAACTATAATCATTTAATGTCTTTTATGAAGATTCCAGAGTTTTATACGTGGAATGGTGGAGTTTCAACATTGGCAAAACACTTAGGTCGAGAAATTAAAGATATTAGACTAGGTCAAAAGGTAATAGATATTTCTCTATCTTCTAGAAAAAGTCTGTGGGTTCAGACTCAATTCGAAAGACTTGAATTTGATAAAGTTATTATCACTACTCCACTAGATCAATTTTCACACTTACATTTTTGGGATAAAGATATGAAAAAATATTTAAATAGTATAAAATATCAAGATTTTAATGTCTATGCTTTTGTTGTAGAAAATGTTCCTAAAGGTTGTGGCTGCATATTAGAAAATTTATCAACTAGTAGGCAGGGCCATATTACTATATGGGATTCTAGATGGGATATAAATCAAAAGGAAGGAATGGTAATACTTTATGCATATAATCCACCTAGTGATTCCAAAACATCCCCTTTAGATTATATTAAAGACGATTTATATAGATTAGGTGTGGAGAATCCAAGGCTATATCAGGCTAAACGTTGGAAACATTGTCCTTATGTAGACACTCCTACTTTACAAAATGGATTTTATGATAAATTAGAGAGCATACAAGGGGAAAACAATATATTTTTAGCAGGGGAAATTATGAGTGCCCTTTCAATTGAAAATACAATTTGGTATTCTAAGGACTTATTAGATAGATTTTTCTAAATGAAAATTTTTAAAAAACTCCTTAAGTGAATTATTTAGGGAGTTTTTTACATTCAAGTATATTTTACATATATAATATTAAAAGAATTTAGTATAGAGGGTATTTAAGAGACAATTCATTATAAATAGTGTAAATTAATCATGAAATAGAAAGGTTGAAGGTGTTGGAACTTCAACCTTTCTATTTCTTTGATTGTTATTTTAACTTTATATACAATAGGATTGACAATATAATAACAACTATTGTTATAATGATAGCATAAATTTTATATTAGGAGGAGCTAAGATGAACAAAGTATTATGGGAAAAATGTGTAGAATTTCATGGACATGAATGTCCGGGTCTGGCCATTGGATTTAGGGCAACTGAAATAGCAAAAGAGAAAATGCATTTTAATTTTTCTCAAGATGAAGAAATAATATGTATAACAGAAAATGATGCCTGTGGAGTAGATGCTGTTCAAGTTCTAACTAGTTGCACAATAGGAAAGGGAAATTTAATTTTAAAGGATACTGGAAAGATGGCCTTTACATTTATAAACAGAAAAAATTGTGATGCAATTAGATTAATGTTGAAACATGATGAGAAAAAAATGGAAAGGGAAGAAAAACAACGATATATTTTAGAGGCACCATCAGAAAATGTCTTTAAAATTGAAAAAGTTAATGTGAAATTACCAGAGAAAGCTAGAAGATTTACTACCATTATATGTGAAAAATGTAATGAAGGCGCACCAGAACATAAACTGCGACTTCAAGAGGGAAAAAAAGTTTGTCTTGATTGCTTTAATGAATATTCTAGGGGTTGGTAAACTGTGGATACTAAGAAGTATAGAAAAATACCTTTTCAAAATAATGAATATAAACAATATACAAACAAAAAGAAATTTATTATTACTTCTTTATTGATTTTAACAATTCTTGCATTTTTCTGGGCTATAACTGCAGGTGCAACTAGTCTTAAACCAAGGGAGGTAATTCTAGCTATCTTTGGTTTAGGAAATACCAAATCAGTCTCTATTATAAGAAATATTCGTATGCCAAGGGTAGTGTTGGGTATGTTAGCAGGTGCAGGATTGTCAATGGCAGGATGTATTATGCAAAATAATTTAAAAAATCCTCTGGCATCTCCTTCCACCCTTGGAATATCACATGCAGCTGCCTTTGGTGCTAATATTGCTATTATTTTACTAGGTGCAGGTACTGTAGTTAGCACTGGATTGGGTGAAATACAAATCTATAATCCTCATATTGTTACGATTTGTGCAATGTTCTTTTCCATAATTTCAACCCTATTGATTATATTATTATCAAAGTTAAGCCATTTTTCTACTCAGAGTATTATATTAGCAGGTGCCGCACTAAGTTCTCTATTTTCAGCAGGTACTATGATTATTCAGTACTTTTCAAAAGACACAACTAAAATAGCAGCCGTCGTCTTCTGGACTTTTGGAGATTTAGGTCGGGCCTCTTGGAATGAAATTTTAATAATGGGTATTTTAATCCTTTTATCTATGGCTTATTTCATATACCATCGATGGGATTATAATGCACTAGACGCTGGAGATGAAATAGCTAAGAGTCTAGGGGTAGATGTGGAAAAAATAAGGCTTGGTGGAATGTTTATAGCTTCCATTATTACTGCCGTTACCGTATCATTTTTAGGTATTATAGGATTTATAGGTTTAATTTGTCCCCAAATTACAAAAAAATTAATTGGTAGTAATAACAAATATCTCATACCTGCATCAGCCATTATGGGGTCACTTATATTACTTATATCAGATACATTGGCACGTATAGTTATATCACCACAAATTTTACCAGTAGGTGCTGTAACATCTTTTCTTGGGGCACCATTATTTCTTTATTTTCTTATAAAGGGGGACATAAATCAATGACTTTATTGGCCGAAAATATAAGCTTTTCATATCCTAAAAATGATGTTCTTCATGATATAACATTTTCATTAAAAGAAGGAGATTTACTAGCAATCTTGGGAACTAATGGAGCAGGTAAATCCACACTTTTAAAATGTCTAAACAGAATATTAAAACCTCAATCAGGAACTGTATATATAAATGGTACAGATAACTCTGTACTAGAAGAGGTAGAATTAGCTAAAAACATTGCATATGTGCCACAGAGTCATAGTTACTCAACGCAAACAGTCTTTGATTTTGTTTTGCTTGGAAGAAGGCCATATATTAAATGGGATCTAGAACAAGAAGATATTAAGGTTGTAGAGGAAGTTTTACATTTACTAGAATTAGAGGATTATTCAATGCGTTATACCAATGAATTAAGTGGGGGTGAGTTACAAAAAGTTATTATAGCTAGGGCCCTTGTTCAACAGCCGAAAGTTTTATTAATGGATGAACCAACTAGTAATTTAGATTTAAAAAATCAAATGGAAGTTCTTAGTACAATTAGAGAGATAATTGATACACAAAAAATTTCAGCAATAATTACTATGCATGATTTAAATTTGGCCCTACGTTTTGCTAATAAATTTCTTTTACTAAAAGAAGGTGAACTTTTTGATTGGGGAGATGCAGGAATTTTAAATCCAGAATCAATTAAAAGTGTATATAACCTAGATGTAGTAATAAAAGATTATTCAGGTATTCCTGTAATTATTCCAATATAAATATAATTAAGAAAGGAAAGATGAAAATGAAAAAGAAAATAAGTATATTATTAACAATAATATTACTTTCTATGTCAGTACTATCTGGATGTACACAATCAGGAAACAATCAAGACCATAAAGAGAATCTGACTGAAGCCAGTAATACTAATACCCTGGAAATAACAGATATGGCAGGTAGGGATATAAGCTTAGAAGGCCCAATTGATAAGGTGGTAGTCATAGGTTCTGCCCTTAGGCTTTATACCTATATAAATGGCACTGAAAAACTTGCAGGAGTTGAAAAAAAACAACAATCTCCGGAAACTGGACGTCCTTATATAATTGCTAACCCTGAATTAGAAAATCTACCTATAGTAGGAGAAGGATTCCCAGCTAATCCAGATCCAGAACTACTTATAGAAGCCGATCCAGACGTTATTATTGCGGGAGATATTTTAGATGTAGCTGAAATCGAGGAGCTACAAAAAAAGATAGGCATACCCATAGTAGTAGTGAGTCGTGGTGATTCAACAGTTTTTGACGAGGATATGTATAAATCTTTAGAAATTATAGGAAAAATAGTTGAAAAAGAAGATAGAGCAGAAGAATTAATTGACTTTATGGAAGATTGTAAAGCCGAACTTACTGATCTTACAAAGGACATTCCAGAGGATGAAAAGCCAAGTATATATGTAGGTGGTCTAAGTTATAAAGGAAACCATGGAATTGAAAGCACTGAGGGCGATTCCCCTATATTAAATACAATTGGTGCTAAAAATGTAGCTGATGAAATAGGTAAATCTAATTCTATAATGATTGATAAAGAGCAGCTTGTTAAATGGGACCCAGATATACTTGTAATCGATGAAAATGGACTAGCCCTTGTAAAAGAAGATTATAAGAAAAATCCAGAATATTATAAGGAATTAACTGCTGTTAAAAATGGACAGGTTTATGCCCAACTACCATGTACTTCGTATCATAAAAATATTGAAACAGCTATAGCTAATATATATTTCCTAGGAAAAGTATTATATCCTGAAGAATTTAAAGATATAAATGTTATAGAAAAGACAGATGAAATTTATACCTTTATGTTAGGTGAGCCCTTGTATGATATAATGGCTGAAAAATTTGGTGGATATATCGAAATCGATTTAGAGGATGGATTTTAGTCAATACCATTATTTTTTACATCCAAGATATGTTTACAAACAAATTTGTTAAAACCCTAACTATCAATGCTAAATATAGGAAGTTCTTAAAACTACAGTGTTAACTACTCATTAAAGTGAATGTGCTTAAACGTTGAAATTTCAATACTTAAGTTTTTTTGATTAGTGTTTTGATTTTAGGTACAATTAAAGTGATAAAATGATAACAAAGTAAAAAGGATTATTATACTATTATAAAAAATAATGAAAGTTTATAGAAAGGTGGATGTATATAATGAAAACCTTTAAGGTATTAGAAATTAAGGAAAGCGTTTTTGAAGACAATAATCGTCAAGCAGAGCTTTTAAGAAATAAGTTAAAAGAGAATAAAACTTTTTTATTAAACTTAATGTCCTCCCCTGGTTCAGGTAAGACAACTACAGTTTTAAAAACTATTGAAGCTCTAAAAGATGAGATGAACATAGGAGTTTTAGAGGCAGATATAGACTCAGATGTTGATGCCAGTACCGTTGCTGAAACTGGTACAAAAGTTATTCAATTACACACAGGAGGAATGTGCCATTTAGATGCTGATATGACAGCACAAGGAATTGATGGACTAGGAATAGAAAATATTGATTTTGCTATTTTAGAGAATGTAGGCAACTTAGTCTGCCCAGCAGAATTTGATACTGGGGCATCTAAAAATGCCATGATTTTAAGTGTACCAGAAGGAGATGACAAACCTTTAAAATATCCTTTAATGTTTTCAAAAGTAGATGTTTTATTAATTAATAAAATTGATACAATAGATTATTTTGATTTTGATTTAGAAGCTGTTAAAGAAAGAGCAAGAAAATTAAATCCAGATATTAAAATAATCCCTATTTCTGCAAAAACAGGAGAGGGTATTGATGAATGGGCAAATTGGCTACGCTCTGAAATCAAGGACTGGAAGGCATAATACAAAGTTTAATTCTATTGGAGGGATAATTTATGAAAAAAGATAAAGTTTTACAGCTAGCTAATCGTATTGGTAATAAAAAACATGGTTCAAAATCATCATATAAATACACAGATCCTGAATATATGATTTTAGAACCAGTTGTTACAAATGAAATGGCAGAAATGGGACTATTTTTGGAATTTCGAAATCCTAAATCTGCAAAAGAAGTGGCACAGTTGTCTGGAAAACCTGTAGAAGAAACAGAAAAACTATTATGGGATTTAGCTATGACAGGCGCTTGTTTTGTAGGTAAAAAAGATGGTGTAGATAAATACTGGCTTGAAACCTGGATACCTGGCGTTATGGAGATGATGGTTAACCATAAAGAAAACGTTAGAAAATATCCACAAATTGCAGAATCTTTTGAAGCCTATGGAAGAGTAAGAGGACCTCAAACAGCGGGAGTATTTCCTGTGGGAAAAGGCCTTATGCGTGTTATTCCTATTGAAATGGCTATTGATGGTGAAACTAGAAGCGCATCCTATGAAGAAATATCTAAATATCTAAATGAAGCTGAAATATTTTCAGTTTCCGACTGTTCTTGTCGTACAGCAAGAGAAATTATGGGAGAAGGCTGTGGACATTTGAAGGAAGATATGTGTATTCAATTAGACCATGCTGCTGAATACTATATAAGAACAGGTAGGGGTAGAGAAATTACTAAAGAAGAAGCTTTTGAAATTATAAGAAAAGCTGAAGAAAATGGTTTAATGCATCAAATCCCAAATACAGATGGACCGGGAAAAACTCATGCTATTTGTAATTGTTGCAGTTGTAGTTGCTTTTCTTTAAGAACTGCTACAATGTTTTTAAATAATGATATGGTCAGATCCAATTATACGTCTCAAGTAGATCCGGATAAATGTGTAGCCTGTGGCGAATGTGTTCAAGTTTGTCCTGTTAATGCTTTAAAATTAGGACAAAAGTTATGTGAAGAAACACAAGTTGTAGAAGAGAGGATTGATTTTCCATCTAATACTGAATGGGGACCAGATAAATGGAATCCTGATTATAGAACTAATAGAGAAAATGTATTGGATTCTGGAACAAGTCCATGTATAACTGAATGTCCAGCCCATATACCTGTCCAAGGCTATATTAAATTAGCCTCCCAGGGTAAGTATACTGAGGCATTAGAACTAATTAAAAAACAAAATCCTTTCCCAGCAGTATGTGGACGTATTTGCCCTAGAAAGTGTGAATCTGCATGTACTAGAGGCAATGTAGATGAGCCAGTAGCTATTGATGATATTAAAAAGTTCATTGCAGAACAAGATTTAAATGCTGATAGACGCTATATACCTGAAAAAAGGCATGATTACGGAAAGAAAATTGCTATTGTAGGCGGTGGTCCTTCTGGATTATCCTGCGCTTATTATTTAGCCATAGATGGCTATAAGGTAACAGTATTCGAAAAACAAGAAGCTCTTGGTGGTATGTTGGCTCTTGGTATTCCTTCTTATAGATTAGAAAAAGATGTAATAAATGCAGAAATCGATATATTGAAAAAACTAGGTGTAGAATTCAAAACTGGTGTAGAAGTAGGTAAAGATATAACTCTTAATGAATTAAGGAAACAAGGATATGAAGCATTTTATCTAGCAATTGGTGCTCAATCAGGTAGAAAACTAGGTGTTGAAGGTGAAGAAGCTGAAGGTGTTATTTCAGGTGTAGACTTTCTATTAGATGTTAATTTGGGTAACAATGTAAATATGGAAGGAGATGTTGTAGTAATTGGCGGTGGTAATGTTGCTATAGATGTGGCAAGAACAGCTACTAGGGCTGGGGCATCAACAGTTGAAATGTTCTGCTTAGAAAGTAGAGAAGAAATGCCAGCCCTTGATGAAGAAATTAATGAAGCAATGTCAGAGGATATTGGAATCAATAATTCTTGGGGCCCAAAACGCGTTCTTACGGAAAATGGTCGTGTTGTAGGTATAGAATTTAAAAAATGTATATCAGTCTTTGATGAAACAGGAAGATTCAATCCTAAGTTTGATGAAAATAATATTAAGACTATTAAAGCAGATAAAATACTACTTTCAATCGGTCAGGCAATAGACTGGGGTAATATATTAGAAGGATCAAAAGTGGAATTAAATCGAAATAATACAATTAAAGTAGATCCTAAAACGTTACAAACAGGTGAACCAGACATCTTTGCGGGTGGAGATGCTGCTACAGGTCCTAAGTTTGCCATTGATGCTATAGCTTTAGGCAAGGAAGGTGCAATTTCAATTCATCGTTATGTTCAACCTGGGCAAGATTTAATTCTTGGCCGTGATAGAAGAGAATTTAAAGCATTTGATAAAGAAAGCATAGACTTAGCAGGATTTGACCGTCTTCCAAGACAAAGAATCCCACATGTAGATGGCGCTAAAGCTAAGACTTCTTTTGAAGATTTACGAGCTACACTTACAGAGGAACAAGTTCAGAAAGAAACAGATCGCTGCTTAAGCTGTGGAGCTACTGTTGTAGATGAATATCTTTGTATTGGTTGCGGACAATGTACTACTAAGTGTAAATTTGATGCCATCTCTTTAGTAAGAAATTATGATGAAGAAAATGTAGCTTTCCAAGATTTAAAACCGGTAATTGTGAAAAATGTAGTTAAACGTAAAGGCAGAATGATTACTCATAGTATTAAGAAGACCTTTAGTGGTTCAAATAAGAAATAAAATAAATTATTATTTTTAAAAATAGTGGGTGATTGCCCACCCACTATTTTTACTTATAAAGAATAGGGGTGCATTAATTTGCATGAATTAGGAATTATGATTAATGTTGTTCAAACAGTCGAAAATTTTGCAAAGGAAAATGAAATTACAGAGATTGATACTTTGGTACTTCAAATTGGAGAACTGTCCTCTGTTATACCAAAGTTTGCTAAAGCTTGCTATCCTGCTGCAGTAGATGGGACTATGTTAGAGGATACAAAGTTAGAAATTGAAACATTACCAGGAAACGGTATGTGTGATAATTGTAAAGAAGTATTTAATTTAATTAAGGCTGATGGGAAATGTCCAAATTGTGATAGTAAGAATTGGGAGTTGCTCAGTGGTAGGGAATTTTTAATTAAAGAGATTGTTGCCACGTAAACTACCACCACTTATAGAAGATGGGAAAATACTTGCGCGTCAGGTTAGAGAGCCTAAGATTTTACAGGTATAGAGCCATAGGTTCGTTAAATATGGTTAATTATAGATTCTTATTTATATTATATATAGAATTTGCATAAAAATATTTGTATATTTTTTATCAAATATTTTTCATAAAGATATTTGTATATTTTTTATCAAATATCATAACTATATTATATAAGGGGGATTATATATGTTTACATTTAATTATGCTGAAGGAGCATCTTTATTTTCAGCTTGGGGTATGTGGTTTGTAGTTTTTGCTGCATTATTTTTATTTAACGAATTTTCAAGAAGGTCAAAGTCAGGTGGATTTATAAGTTTTATTGTTTTACCAGCTGTATTGTCCATTCTCTGGTTTACAGTTCTAAGAGATACAATTTATACAGATTGGTTTCACCTGGCAAAAGTATATTCTGCTACTGCAGGATGTATAGGTTTCTGGTTCATAAGACATTATAAAAAGAAAGATAAAATCACAGGAAAAACTCTTTGGAAACTCTCAGAAAAAAAATTTGCTTTAATTTTCCCACCATTAATTCTTGCTATTAATATTATAGAAGCTGTGGTTCGTGATTTTCAAATAGGTAACCTTGGACTTATGAAAGAACTATTTGAAGGAGAAATCATGATGAGTGGTCCTTGGAATTATATGAATGGTATTGCAGGGATATTAAATACTATAACTATTACTGGATGGTTTGGAATTGTAATAAGAAAGAAAATTAAAAATGATAAAAGTATGGATATGCTATGGCCAGATATGATGTGGTTCTGGATAATAGCTTATGATTTATGGAACTTTGCATATACTTATAACTGCCTACCAGGTCATGCATGGTATTGTGGCCTTGCATTATTATTAGCACCTACTCTTTGTGCTTTTACTATAGGAAAAGGAGCATGGCTACAACATAGGGCTCATACCTTAGCTATATGGTGTATGTTTTCACAAACATTCCCTGCTTTCCAAGATCAAGGAAAGTATCAAGTAATGTCAACATACAATCCAAAAATATACTTTGCAATAAGTCTTGCTGCATTGATAGCAAATATTATGGTATTTGTATATATGATTTATAAAGCTACTACTACAAAGAGAAACCCATACCTTGGGGAACTTTACATTGATTCACCACGATATAAAGAAGTTAAATCTCTTGGAGAACCTTCTGTATTAGATTCTGAAACTTCAGTAATATAGGATAAAAAACTTTATAAGCTTTAAAATCTTTTAAACAGGGACTAAGAACCATAGTCCCTGTTTTTTTATTGTAGCTATAATTTTCCTGTTAAAATAACAGGCCTTAAAGTTTAGGATAATATACATTGGAGCTTTATATAATTTTTCTTTGTTATTATTTTTATAATTATTTTATATTCTAATGCCTCTATGTCCTATTTTCCTCCAACATTAAAGACAATAGTATCTAATTCAGATTCATTATTTATTCATTATTTACAAATATCCTAAAAATAAAAAGTCCTTTTAACAGTATTGTTAAAAGGACTTTTATTGGCGTGCCCAGAAGGACTTGAACCCTCAACCTCTTGATTCGTAGTCAAGCACTCTATCCAGTTGAGCTATGGGCACTTATATATGGAGGCGGCACCCAGATTCGAACTGGGGATAAAGGTTTTGCAGACCTCTGCCTTACCACTTGGCTATGCCGCCATATTTAGTTTTGTTAATATAAGAACTTCTAGTGGCTAGAATAGCTTACGAACTAAGTGATTCACACAAAACAAAAGCATGTTTTGGTTCTCTACTTATGCCTTACCACTTGGCTATGCCGCCGTATTATTTAGTTTTGCTAATATAAGAACTTTTAGTGGTTAGAATAACTTACGAACTAAGTGATTCACACAAAACAAAAGCACGTTTTGGTTCTCTACTTATGCCTTACCACTTGGCTATGCCGCCGTATTTAGTTTTGCTAATATAAGAACTTCTAGTGGCTAGAATAGCTTACGAACTAAGTGATTCACACAAAACAAAAGCATGTTTTGGTTCTCTACTTATGCCTTACCGCTTGGCTATGCCGCCATACTATATATTATTTGAAAAAAATTATTTTGTGAGTAAAAAATATATTTAAATATTATGGAGCGGGTGAAGGGGATCGAACCCTCGCAACCAGCTTGGAAGGCTGGGGCTCTACCACTGAGCTACACCCGCATAGTAATTAAAATACAAATGGAGCGGAAGACGGGATTCGAACCCGCGACCCTCGCCTTGGCAAGGCGATGCTCTACCACTGAGCCACTTCCGCATAATTTAAACAATCCCTATATAGATATAATTTAATTATCTATAAGGACCATATCCACTAAGCGATTCACACCAAATCGAAAGGCTTGATTTGGGTTCTCTGCTTATACCACTGAGCCACTTCCGCATAACTTAAATGGTGGAGGAAACTGGATTTGAACCAGTGAAGGCAAAGCCAACGGATTTACAGTCCGTCCCCTTTAGCCAGACTCGGGCACTCCTCCATAATGAGCCTATATACACTCTTATTATTAATCATGGAGCTGGTGAGAGGACTTGAACCCCCAACCTACTGATTACAAGTCAGTTGCTCTACCAATTGAGCTACACCAGCATGATATAAAATTATAATACCCTTTAACTTACTACTGGTCCATTACTCATTCCCTAAGCGATTCACACCAAATTTACAAACCTAATTTGGGTTCTCTGCTTATACCAATTGAGCTACACCAGCATGATGGCGACCTGGAAGGGACTCGAACCCTCGACCTCTAGCGTGACAGGCTAGCATTCTAACCAACTGAACTACCAGGCCATACCATGTTTCATTTTTTATATGGTGGGCGCAATAGGGCTCGAACCTATG
>DATGTQ010000036.1 GCA_035301805.1 Tissierellales bacterium | reverse complement strand
TAGCCGCAGCCACTTGGATTAATACATCACCACAATATTTATCATTTTCAACCATTTTTTGTATTCCCTTTACTTGTCCTTCTATTCGCCTTAAACGCTTTGTAATTGCATCTTTATTTACATCATCAATACTTTTCAATTTATTCCCTCCTTTAAAGTATTTTTATCATCTCAAATTGAAGATTTTTTTCTTCAGCCACTTTTCTGTCAATTCTCTTTATTATTAAAAATGACAAAGCTAAAAAAATTACACCTGTTAAGAATCCAAAACCTTCATAACTTTTAAACCCGGCATATTTAAAAACTCCCATCCCCATTATTATTCCTATAATTAACATGAAAAAAGGAATCATATAAGTTAAAAAAGTATATTTTAAAACATTTCTACTTTTTGTTTTTATTTCAACAAAATTTCCCTCTTTAGCTTTTAAAGTATTAGGCATAGTAACAAAAACACTTGGAACACTACAACCTCCACCACAACTGCTACATCCTTCACTTCCACAAGCTGACATTCTTTTAACTTCTACTTCTGCTTTATCTCCTATAACTTTACTTACATAGCCTACTCGTTCCACTGAAACCCCTCCTTCGTTAATATACTTTTTATCACTTCTGACGCTATTATTAACCCTGCAGTTGGTGGTACAAAGGAAACACTACCAAGTCCCGTTTTGATAACGGGTCTCTCTTTAGACCAAACTACTTTTAATGATTCTATTTTTCTTTTCCTTAATTCTTTTCTCATTATTTTAGCTAATGGACACATATGAGTATCATATATATCGCTAACTTGGAGTAATGTAGGATTAAGCTTATTGGCAGCACCCATAGAACTAATAATAGGTATACCTTTTACTTTACATTCTTCAATTAACTCCAATTTTGATGATACCATGTCTATTGAATCTATTACATAATCATATTCTTCCTTTAACAAAGATTCTTTATTATCTTTATTGAAACATTCATTATGAATCATAATAGAAATATCTGGATTTATGGCTAATGCTCTTTCCTTCATTATTTCTACCTTTGGTCTTCCTATAGTATTAAAGTTAGCATGAATTTGTCTATTAATATTTGTAATATCTATTATATCATAATCTACCATAGTTAAATTACCTATACCACATCTGATTAAAGCTTCACAGGCATAGGAACCAACACCACCAATACCAAAAACCGCAACATGCTTATCTCTAAGCTTTTCAATATTATCTTTACCCAATAACATTTCCGTTCTATCAAAAGGCCCTTCCACATATATTCTCCTTCCATTACAATATATAAGATATAAAATAATAATTATGAAAGTTTGAATAAATTTAAATTTATTCAAACTTTCATAAAGTACTTACTCTTATTCATCTTTTAAATCTAATTCTAAATGTACTTCATTTAACTGTTCCTCAGTTATAGCTGTTGGAGCCTCTGTCAACAAGCAAGTTGCACTTTGAGTTTTTGGAAAAGCTATTACATCCCTTATATTTTCACTATTAGTAAACAACATAATCAATCTATCAAATCCATAAGCTATTCCTCCATGGGGAGGAACTCCATATTTAAAGGATTTAATTAAAAATCCAAACTTATCTTGTACTTCCTCGTCTTCTAATTTTAAAACCTTAAACATTTTGTTTTGAAGTTCTGGATCATTTATTCTAATACTACCCCCACCTATTTCATCTCCATTTATAACTATATCATAAGCCTTAGCTCTAACTTTCTCTGGTTCAGTTTCTAATAATTTAATATCCTCATCCATTGGGTGAGTAAAAGGATGATGCTTTGCAACTAATCTTCCTTCTTCCTCATTATACTCAAATAGAGGAAACTCAGTAATCCATACCATTTTTAAATCATTTTTATCAATAATATCTAATTGTTTTGCTACTTCTATTCTTAAATGTCCTAAACTCTCAAATACTACATTAGATTTATCAGCCACAAATAACATTAAATCCCCAGTCTTCCCATCCATTTCTTCAATAATATTATTTAACTCTTCATCTTTTAAGAACTTAGCTATTGGAGAGGATATTCCATCTTCTGTTAACTTAATCCACGCTAATCCTTTTGCGCCAAAATCTTTAATAAAATCTTCAAGTTTAGAAATATCTTTTCTTGAGAAATTTTCCTCATAACCCTTTACATTTATTCCTCTTACTTCACCTTTATTTTTATTTGTATTGCTGAAAACTTTAAAGTTAGAATCCTTTACTATATCAGTAATATCTTTAAGTTCAAAGCCAAATCGTAAATCCGGTTTATCAGAACCAAAACGTTCCATAGCTTCTTTGTAAGTCATTCTTGGAATAGGTAATTGGATATCAATACCCTTAAGTTCTTTAAATATTTTTTTCAATAACTTTTCATTTAATTCTATAATATCATCAATATCTACAAAAGACATTTCAATATCAATTTGAGTAAACTCTGGCTGCCTATTAGCTCTTAAATCTTCATCTCTAAAGCATTTTACAATTTGATAATATCTATCCATACCAGCTACCATTAGTAATTGTTTCATAAGCTGAGGAGATTGAGGTAGTGCATAAAACTCACCAGGATTTACCCTACTTGGTACTAGATAATCTCTTGCTCCTTCTGGCGTAGGCTTTGTTAACATTGGAGTTTCTATCTCAACAAAGTTATTTTCATCAAGAAATCTTCTAACAGTACTAGCGGCCTTATGACGAGTTTTCAAATTTCTCTGCATAAAAGGTTTCCTTAAATCTAAATATCTATATTTTAATCTCATACTTTCCTGTACATCATCATTATCCTTTATATAAATTGGAGGAGTTTCCGCCTTATCCAATATCCTCAGTTCATCTACTAAAACTTCTATATATCCTGTAGGTATTTCCTCATTAACAGATTCTCTTTTCCTTACCTTTCCTTTAATAGCCAAAACATATTCACTTCTTATTTTTTTAGCCTTTTCAAAATTTTCTTCTGAATAATTACTATCAAATACTATTTGTGATATTCCAGTTGTATCTCTCAAATCTACAAAAATAAGGGAACCTAAATTTCTACTACGTTGAGCCCAACCCATAAGAACAATATCTTCATCCATATGGACTTCCCTTAATTCCCCACACATATGTGTTCTTCTTAAATTACCCATTTTCTCTGCCATAATATTCCTCCTTATAATAATAAAAACCTCTCATCTCTGAAATTATCAGGGACGAGAGGTATATTTCCCGCGGTACCACCCTAGTTAGGTAAAAAACCCACTTTATAATATAACGCTTATAGCGAATAAGCCTACTTATGTTCAGCCTATTAACTCCAAGGTGTCTTCGTTAAATATTAACATTGGATTTCCACCAGCACCAACTCTCTATAGTTAAGGGATTTAACTACTACTCCTTTTCATAGTTAATTATGTTTTTTTAATTATAAAACAAATACTAATAATTGTCAACAGCTTTCCTTTTTCTTTCAATCATTTCATCAATTCTTACTAAATATTCTTTCAAACCTTTCACATTAGGAACTCTTTCTATCCTATTTTCCTTTGGAGAAAATATCTTTGATACGCCTCCTGGACCTACAGCTAATATACTCTCTTTTTCCGCCATAATTAAAATATTATATATACACTCCATATCTTTAATAGCATAACCTACATTTTCATAATTTCCAAGCATTTGTTTCTGCCTATATAGATAATAAGGTTTTAATCCCATTTTTTCTGCATATTCTCTACTTAGCTCTATCATATTTTCAATGATATTCTCTTCTTCAATATTATAATGATCCATAGTCTTTTTAAACTTTGAACCTTTCTTAACAGCTAAAGTGTGAATTGTTAAATTTTCAGGTTTTAAATCCATAATATTCTTTAAAGTGTATTCTACTTCCTTCAATCCTTCACCTGGCAGACCAAGAATTATATCCATATTTATATTACTAAAGCCTATTTTCCTTGCTAATTTATAGGATTCAATTATATCCTTAGAACTATGATTTCTCCCTATTAATTTTAAAGTTTCATCATTCATAGTTTGTGGATTTATACTAATTCTATCAATATCTTTAGCTTTTAACATAGTAAGGATTTCTTTATTTATAGTATCTGGCCTTCCCGCTTCTACAGTTATTTCTTTTACATTTTCCTTTCCAAAAATTAAGTATATATTTTCAATGATTTTTTCTAAATTTCTTACAGGTATAGCTGTAGGAGTCCCTCCTCCTATATATACTGTATTTATTTTCTTGTTTCCCATTATTTCTTTAACTCTTTTCATTTCATAAATTATCTTTTCTGTATATTCGTCTACATATTTTTCTGTTCTTTTTATAGAATTAGAAGGAAAAGAACAATAGACACATCTTGTAGGACAAAAAGGTATACTTACATATAAACTATATTTTTCTTCACTAATAGGATATAAATATTTTCTTTGTACATTCCCTATTTCTAACATTAGCTTTGCTTTTTCCTCTAATAGCTTGTACTCATTTTGAAGAATGTTTAAAATATTTTCATCATCTATGCCTTTATATATTAATTCTTCTACAACTTTTATTGGCCTTACACCTATTAATATTCCCCAAGGTACCTTTGCTATTTTAAAAGAATTTAATGCTTTATAAATACTTTGTTTTACTCCAAGATTCAACTTTTTTCTCAAATTATTTATTGCAATATTAATATTTTCTAAACTTTTAACTTCACATTCATTAAAAAGTTCCCCATTTTTAAAAACCTTAGTTACAGAGGAGAAACTATTCTCTAATTCCAGTAAATAATTTTCTATAAGCATACCTTCATTATCATACTCGTCTAAGTCTTCAATAAAAATAATTTCCTCTCCAAAAAAGAACATACGGACTAATTCATAAACTCCATATCTAAAATCATGGCCTTGTACATAAATATATATCATAATACGGACTCCTTAAACATCATCATCAAATTTCTTAATTTCATTTTTGAGTTTTCGGACATATTCTGGTGAAACCTCAAAATCCTTCGCAATTTCTTCGTCTTCCAATCCCAATTCTATTAAATCATATATTCCATATAAATCTATGCTCTTCTTATATTTATCATTAAATTTCATCAAAACCACCTCTAGGTAAATTATTAGTAGTAATAAAGTGCCCCTAAAGGTGGTTTTCTATTCTTATTTAATAAAAGGGTTAGTTACTTTTTCTCTTCCAATGGTAGAAGATTCACCATGACCTGGATAAACAATAGTATTATCCGGATATATTAAAAGTTTTTCCTTAATAGAAGATAATAAGGTTTCATAAGATCCACCGTATAAATCTGTTCTCCCTATAGAACCAGTGAATAAAGTATCACCAGTGAAAATCCTATCCCCTATTTTTATACTTACTCCACCAGGACTATGACCTGGAGTATGGATTATTTCTATAGTCATATCTCCTACTTTTAACTTATCTCCATCTTCTATATATTTATCTGGAGCAACCTCAATACCTTCAGAAGAAGCCTTACTATATATACCTTTTTTACCTGCCCTGAGTAATGGCTCATCTTCCTTATGGATTAAAACAGGTACATCTATTTTTTCTTTTAATCCTAAGATCCCATCTGTATGATCCCAGTGACCGTGAGTTAATATAATATACTTAATGGATAAACCTAAGTCTTTTATTTTATCACCTATTTCAGCTCCTTGGGAACCTGGATCTATTACTATACCTTCTTTTGTATCTTTACAATATACTATATAACAATTAGCTGCATAAATTCCTACAGGAATCTTAATTATTTCCAATGTATCCCTCCTAAAAAGTTTTTTTACTATCTAATAAAATGGTTACAGGACCATTATTTACTAAGCTTACATCCATTTCAGCACCAAATTGGCCTTTTTCCACATTAATATTTTCTGCCTTACATTTATCTATAAATTGTTCATATATTTCCTCTGCTTTCTTTGGAGATGCTGAATCTGTAAAGCTTGGTCTTCTACCCTTCCTAACATCTCCATATAAAGTAAATTGGGAAACAATTAATAATTCTCCCTTTATATCTAATAAAGACAGGTTCATTTTCCCATCTTCATCCTCAAATATTCTAAGATTAAGAATTTTTTTAGTCAAGTATTCAGTATCTTCTTCTGTATCTTCTTTACCAACTCCCAGAAGTACTAAAAGTCCTTCTCCTATTTCACCAACTATATTTCCCTTTATTTTTACATCAGCTTCAGAAACTCTTTGAATTACAGCCCTCATTTATTCCATCCTTTCCTTACTACACAGTCACTCTATATACGTCTATAACTCCTTTAATCTTTCTAACTCTTCTCATAAGATCTCCTAATTGTTCCCTGTTTTTTATTCCTAAAGTAATATTAATTAAAACTAGTTTTTCCCTATTAGTTCTAGCATTTAGTGCAATAACCTCCAAATCTACTTCAGTAATTCTTTGGGTTATCTCCGTTAATATTCCTGTCCTATCTGTTGACTTTATTTGTATTTCTGCTTGATAAGAAGCTTTTTCATTATTATCCCATTCAATATCTATAAACCTATCTTGATCATCTAAAAAAGTCACATTCGGACAGTCCTTTCTATGGACAGATACTCCTCTTCCTCTAGTAATATAACCTACAATTTCATCACCAGGAACTGGGTTACAACATTTAGAGAATCTTACTTTTATATTATCAGCACCTTTTATACTTACTCCTTGTGTTGCTCTTGGTTTTCTTTTTGTAGGTGGAATAATCCTTTCCTCTTTAAATACTTTTTCTTCCTTTATATCGTGATGCCTATTATAAATTTCCTTTAGCTTTGGCATAACTTGAGATAAGTTCACACTTCCATAGCCAAGAGCAGCATACATATCCTCAGGACTTCCTAAACTTAATTTATTTGCTACATTTCTAAGCCAATCTTCTTTTAGTATTTCAGTTAATTTATATCCTTGACGTTTTACTTCTTTTTCTAATAATTCTTTCCCCTTATTTACATTTAAATCCTTAGACTCTCTCTTAAACCACTGTCTAATCTTACTTTTAGCTCTACTACTTTTAACAATTTTTAACCAATCCCTACTAGGCCCTGTACTACTGCCAGATGTAATAATCTCCACAATATTTCCATTTTTAAGTTTATAATCTAAAGGCACAATTCTACCATCAACCTTACCTCCAACACAGGTATTGCCTACTGCAGTATGAACTCTATAGGCAAAATCTATAGGCGTAGCACCATTAGGTAAATTTATTACATCTCCCTTTGGAGTAAAGACAAAAACTTCATCTGTAAAGAAATCAATTTTCAAAGTTTCCATAAACTCCTTTGGATCATTCATATCTTTTTGCCATTCTAGTAGTTGTCTTAACCAAGTAAGTTTTTTATCAAGATTATTAGTCCTTACAGTTCCTTCTTTATATTTCCAATGAGCTGCAATACCATATTCTGCAGTTCTATGCATATCCCAAGTTCTAATTTGAACCTCGAATATTTCCCCATCAGAGCTTATTACAGTAGTATGCAGAGATTGATACATATTTGGCTTGGGCATAGCAATATAATCTTTAAACCTTCCTGGTATTGGTTTCCACATTGTATGAACTATACCAAGAACTCCATAGCAGTCCTTTATATTATCTACTATAATTCTAATTGCTGTCAAATCAAAAATTTGTTCAAAATCCTTGTTCTGATACATCATCTTCTTATAAATACTATAAAAACTTTTTGGCCTTCCACTAGTTTCATTAGGTATGTTAACCTCATCTAATTTTTTCTCCAGAATATCGGTTATCATCTTAATATAAGCTTCTCTTTCTTTTCTTCTCTTTTGCACCCGATCAACTAAATCATAATAACCTTCTGGATCTAAATATCTTAAAGATAAATCTTCTAGTTCCCATTTAATCCTTGATATCCCTAATCTATGGGCAAGGGGAGCATATATTTCTAAAGTTTCCAAAGCTTTTTCCTTTTTCTTTTCCTCACTCATATATTCCAAGGTTCTCATATTATGAAGCCTATCAGCTAGTTTTATTATTATTACCCTTATATCCTTAGCCATAGCTAAAACCATTTTCCTTAAGTTTTCGGCTTGATTTTCCTGTTTTGTTTTATATTGTAACTTTTTCAGCTTAGTAACTCCCTCAACTAAATTAGCTACCTCTTTGCCAAATTCTTCTACTAAGGTTTCATAGGTAATATCAGTATCCTCAATAACATCATGTAACAAACCAGCCATTATTGTTGGAGTATCCATATTTAAATCGGCTAATATCATAGCAACATTATACGGATGTATAAAAAAATTTTCTCCAGAATTTCTTAACTGGCCTTCATGGGCCTTTTCAGAAAAATTATAGGCTTTCATTATTTGTTCTATATCTACATGAGGATTGTACTTTTCAATTTTTAGAATTAAATCATCTATCATAACACTCACCTACTTGTTCTTATTGGAGTTCTTTTAAGCTGTATAAATACTCTAATGTAGGTTGCTTTAAAATATTAAACTTATCATTAGGCTTAGATAACAGTTTTATAAAATAAGCTCCATCCTTTTTAACAAAGTCTAGCAAATTACATTCTTTAAAAATTTCTAATATTAAATTTAATTTTGCCTCTGAAACATTAATATTAAAATTATTATTTATAGAGTTTAAATAAAGTTTAGAATCTAATTTAAAGATTTCTTCCCCAGAACTAAAAAATAATTTATAAAATAATCTCATTTCTTCTACTGTTGGTGTAATGTAATTTAATAACTTTTTATTAAGTTCATAATCTTTTTTAGAAGCCAATACCTCTACCTTTTCTAAATTTTTATCTAAAAACTCTTTTAAACCAAAATTATGAAAATTTGCATCATATAATATAATATTTTCAAACTGGTCAAAATCAATTTTATCTAACACTGGAAGTATAACTAAATTATTAGTTTTACCCTCTATAGTTTTATTAAAAGATATATTAGTTCTACCTAGAATATCTCTACCAGTCATTTGAATTAATCTTAATATTTCTTCTGCATTATAATAATTAAAAACTAATAATAATAAATTATTCTTTTCTTTTAATGCTTCTATTACATATTCTAATCTAAGATAATCATTTAATTCCGATAACTCCTCTAGCATTAAACCAGTTTCTTCAATCTTCTCTCTTGTTTTAAACAAATTTTTCATATGAATATAATAATTATTCCCCAATAAAGAGTCCTTTTTATTATTTATATCTTTTATTAATAACTGGGGGGTTGATTTTCCCATGTATTCATTAATATTTAGGGTACCAATTAAATCTATTTTATCATTATGTTTTAAAATATTAGCATAATTTCCAAAATTAAAACCTACTGCATCAACATCCTTATTCTCCCTATTTAATAACAATTTTAAATGTTTTTTTTCCTTGCCTATACCCCTAATATCTTTTATAGTTCCATTTTTAAAAATAAACTGGGGAGATGGATTGCCAATACCAAAGGGCTCTAAAGATTTTAGCTCCCTTGCAGTTTGTAAATTTATATCCTCAATACCAATTTCACAGTCTATAGTTATCTCCGGTATTAATTCATATTCATCTAAATCTTCATTAGCCACTTTATTAATTTTTTCTCTGAATTCATCAATTAACTCAGCTTTTATATGGATTCCAGCTGCCTGTTTATGTCCACCAAAGCCAATAAAACAACTACTACATTTTTTTAATCCTTCATAAATGTTAAAAGTAGAAATACTTCTTGCAGAGCCTCTAGCTTCACCATCTTCAATAGCAAATAATATAGTAGGTCTATGATGTTTTTCTACTATTCTAGAAGCAACTATACCTATAACCCCTGAATGCCAATCCTCAGAAGCCAGTACTATAACTCTTTCCCTATCTAAATCTATTTTTTCTTTTATTTGTTTCTCTACATCCTTAAGTATCTCACTTTCAATATCTTGTCTTTTTATATTTTCTTTATCAAGATTTTCTGCTAATATTATAGCTTTATCTTCATCTTTAGTCAAAAATAGTTCTACTCCATTTTTTGCTAACCCTAATCGACCACTAGCATTTAAACGGGGACCTAATACAAATCCTACATGATAAGAATATATATCTTGATTAGCTAAACCAGACACTTTTAATAAGGCTTGTAAACCTATATTATTACTATCTTTAATACTTTTTAATCCATTTTTAACAATTACCCTATTTTCACCTACTAATGGGACTATATCTGATACTGTACCTATAGTTACAAAAGGTAAGATATCTTTTTCAGCTAAAGGAATTCCCATTTTTATTGACAAAGCTTGTACCAGTTTAAAGGCAACTCCTACTCCTGCTAAATATTTAAAAGGATATGTAGAATCTTTTCTACTAGGATTTATTACAGAAAATGCTTTAGGTAACTCATCGCCACACTGATGGTGATCTGTTATAATTACCTCTATTCCTTTTTCATTGAAGTAGTCCACTTCATCAAAACTAGATATTCCACAATCTACAGTTATAACTAGAGATGCATCTTCTTTATGAATACGATCAACAGCTCCTTTATTTAACCCATAACCTTCTTCCAATCTATTAGGAATATAATAAAAAGAATTAGCACCAATTTCATCAAAAAAGATTTTTAATACAGTAATACTCGTAACACCGTCAGCATCATAATCTCCATAAATACAAATTTTTTCTCCTGCTTTTATTTTTTCTATTATTTTATCTGTAGCCTTATCCATATCGTTTAATAAGAAGGGATCCAGTAAACTGGTTAGTTCAGTATCCAAAAATTCTATACATTGTTGTTCATTAGTAAATCCTCTATTTAACAAAACCTTAGCAGTTAATAAGGATATATTTAAGGCTTTAGAAATTTCTTCAGCTTTTTCATAGTTTGCATCTTTTATACTATAAATTTTTTCAAAGTCAATCAACATATCACCTCAGATATCTTATTTATCAACTATTGCTATATCTTCACTTTCTTCATTATTTTTATCAAATTTATATTCGTTTTCTTTATCTTGATTTTCTTCACTATTAGCCTCTATTAAGGCCATTAAATTTTTTCTTTCTTCTTCGGAATTCAATAATCTACTTTTTAACTCTTTAACTTTTCTCTTATTTTTTATACTTCTAACAGAGCCTAGTATAGCAACTATTACTGCCCCTAAAATAGCAGAAATAAAAATTACAATTGCCTGAGATACATTTACTTTAGCAAATAAAAAATCAATTAACACCTTATCTCCATTTTTCAAAGCAAATATTGCAACAAAAGTAGCAAAAATTAATGATAAAATAAAATTAATTTGCATATTGTTCCTCCCTATCCTTATGATATAACAGATACAACCTATTTACCCTAAAAAGAAGGATTTATTTATAAAAAAACTGCCCAAAGGCAGTTTATACTCTTCTAGGTTTATAACCCCCATCTTTCCTTTCTTTAGTGAAAATATACCATAAAGGACTAGCAATAAACAAAGAAGAATATGTTCCAGCAATAATACCTATTATTAATGGTAAAGCTAGAACTTTTATATCTTCAACACCAAATATATATAAAGTAACTACAGCTGCTAAAGTTGTTATAGATGTATTAATTGACCTTTTAAAAGATTCTTTCACACTGAGATTTACCAATACATCATTAGATTCTTTTCTATTAAGCTTTTTATTTTCTCTTATCCTATCAAAAATAACAATAGTATCATTAATTGAATATCCTAATATAGTTAAAATTGCTGCAATGAATGATCCATTTACTGGGACCCTAAACACTGCATATACTGATATTGTTATTAACACATCATGTAATAAAGCTAAAATAGCTGCAGTTGCAAATTTAAACTCAAATCTCCAAGTTATATATATAAGCATTGCTACTATAGCAAGCAGAGATGAAAGCAAGGCTCTATTTCTAATTTCTTTTCCCATTGCTGGACTAAATTTTTGAAACTGTGTAAAATTTTCATCTTTTAAACCATATTTGTCTTTAAATTTTATAATTATTTCATCTTTT
>DATGTQ010000035.1 GCA_035301805.1 Tissierellales bacterium | reverse complement strand
TCCTTTAATACTCCAATAGCCGCTATTGGATTACCTTTTAAATCTAGTGCTGGACTATAAACACCAATTCCCATTTTATTTGGAACTACACCTAGAATACCACCACCTACTCCACTTTTAGCTGGAAAACCTACATCTATAGCAAAATTACCACTTCCGTTATACATACCACTACTAGCCATTATTGTTCTAGCAGTTCTAGCAATGCCCTTAGAAACTATTTCTTTTCCTGTTTTTAAGTTCTTACCATCTGCTGCTAATGTTAAAGCAATATTCCCTAAATCCTCACAATCTACTTCTATAGAACATTGTTTAAAATAAATATCTAATATTTCCTCTACATCTCCTTCTAGCAAACCTTTACCTTTCATTAGATATGCCATAGCTCTATTTTTATGTCCTGTTTCTTTTTCAGACAAATAAACTTCTTTATTTACCACTAAATTATTATTTGATGTTATCTTTTTTAAAAAATTTAAAAATTTGTTAAACTTCTCTTCTGAAGAACCTCCTTTAATTAAAGAAGTAGTTACAATAGCACCAGCATTAATCATAGGATTAGCTGGTTTATCTACATTTGGCATGTCTAATTTATATAGGGAATCAAAATCATCATTTGTACCCTCTACTCCTACTTTATTAAATACTATTTCTTCCCCTAAGTCTTTTAAAACTATCATCAATGTAATTACTTTAGATATACTTTGGATTGTAAATTTTTTATTATAATCCCCAATTTTATAAACATGTCCGTCAATATCAAAGATACAAATACCTAAATCTTCTGGATTTGCTTTTTTTAAAGCTGGAATATAGTCGGCTACTTTTCCCTTATTAGTTAAAATTTTATTTTTCTCTAATATATCTTCTAGTAATTTTTCCACATTTATCCTCCCAATTTTAAGTTTTAGTGCACATCAAAACAGGAACCACCTATGAATTCACGCAATATAGAATTTGGAGGTATAAAATTTTCTTTTTCTATATCTTTAAAATAACCTAAAAATTTAATTAATCTTTTTGCCTCTGAAAAATATATGCTATCCCTGTCTACTTCTTTTAATAAAGGTATTATATATTTTTTTAATACTCCTAATTCATATACTAATGCAGAATCAAACATTATATCTGCTTCTTCTTGATAGGGGAATATATTTTTTTCCTCTCCTCTTCTTACTCCATCCCATAATTCAAAAGTTCGCATTATACTATTTCCTCTATGTTCCACATCCCTAACCATTCTTCTAATAATCCTAGTATCAGTAGTAGGAATCCTATTA
The DNA here is from genome assembly GCA_035301805.1 of Tissierellales bacterium. Classification (NCBI taxonomy): domain Bacteria; kingdom Bacillati; phylum Bacillota; class Tissierellia; order Tissierellales; species Tissierellales bacterium. Next base: position 3,856 of record DATGTQ010000035.1, on the reverse strand, counting down.
TGCCCATCAATATTTAGTTGAGTTAAAGCACTAATATAAATTTTGAATTTATTTTTTTCTGGAATTGATGCAGTCATTTTAGAATTTAAAGCATGTATACCCTCTACTATTATTGGATGTTCTTCATCTACACAAATTTTTTTCCCCGACATTTCCCTTTTTCCTACTTTAAAATTAAATTTAGGTAATTCGACTTCTTCTCCTTCTAATAACCTAATTAAATCCTCATTTAATAGTTTTAAATCTATAGCTTCTAAGGCTTCAAAATCATATTCTCCATATTCATTCTTTGGAGTATCTTCTCTATTTACAAAATAATCATCTACTGAAATAGATATAGGCATTTTACCATTTACTTTAAGCTGTACAGCTAACCTTTGGGCAAAAGTAGTCTTTCCTGACGATGATGGCCCAGCTACCAATATTATATTTAGATTTTTATCTTCACAAATCATATCTGCTATTTGGGCAATCTTCTTTTCATGTAAAGCCTCTGACACTCTTATTACCTCTGCAATAGAATTGTCTTCTATTTTATCATTCAAAGATCCTAAATAGCCTAGGTCTAAAATATTTGCCCAATCTTCTACTTCTTTAAATACCTTTGCCAATTTAGGTTGTTCTTTAAATTTTGGAACTGTATAATCGCTTTCTTCTGTTGGAAATAAGATTATAACACCGGGATAATAATATTTTAAATCAAAAATGTTTGCATAACCTGTAGACGGTGCTAAATATCCATGAAATCTATCTATATGATCTTCTATTTTATATATGTGTATAGTTTCTTTTTCTATATGTTTTAAAAGTCTAATTTTATCATCATAACCATATTGTTTAAATTTTTCTATAGCTTCATCCTTTGACTTTTTTTCTCTTTCTATAGTAATATCTTTTTCTATTATTTCATTCATTCTACTCTTAATTAATTCTATTTGAGTAAAATTAATTGATTCTTTTTTATCTATTTCTGCATATAATCCCTCACCTAAAGAGTGCTCAATTGTAACATTGCATTTGGGAAATAAATCTTTACATGCTTTTATAAAAATAGCTGATATAGTTCTTGTATATATTCTATGTCCATCTTTATCTTTTATATCTAAAAATTTAATATATTTTCCTTCTTCTACTTCCCTACCTAAATATACTATTTCGTTGTCAACTCTAGCACTTAAATATTTTTTATAATCTTCTCCATATACCTTTTTAGATAATTCTTCTAATTTAGAGCCTTTCTTAATATTGACACCCCCAAAACCTTCTACATAAACTTTTATATTGTCTCCCATATTCTTCCCTCCATAAAAACTTAAAGAAAATTTAAACATTAATATATATTATATCTTAATAGATGGAATAAACAAATATCACAATGCAAAAAATCCAAGACAAATTCTTTTTGACTTTTTAAGTCATTAATCTCCCACTGCCAAACCCCAATGGTCAACATTCCAACTAATTTATCCCTTTTGACTATTGGAAGTCTCCTTATTTCATATTTTAACATTAGTCTTGAAGCCAAAATATTTCTTTTCAATTTTTCTTAAGTCTTCGTCTATTGGTGCTATAAATTCTTTTCCATTTAAATATTTAAGATTATCTGGCAAGTTATTAAATATTATTTTATAACCATGAAGAAATTGATTTTCCAAATTATAATTTTTCTTAAAATAGTTATTAACCTTCTTATTTCCATACTTAATATCCCCTACTATAGGATGACCTATTGAGGCTAAGTGAGCCCTTATTTGATGGGTTCTTCCTGTTATTAAATCTATTTCTAATAATGAATACCCTTTTCCTATTTTTAATGGTTTAACATATGTACATATTTCTTTTGCCCCTTTTATTCTTTCTTCTACTACAGTAACTTTATTATCTTTTTTATTTTTTACTAAATAATTATTTAATTTAATTTCTTTATTGAGCTCTCCTATTACCATAGTTTTATAATACTTATTAATATCTTCTTTTCTCATTGCCTCATTAATAGATTTTAACGTAAAATAGTTCTTTGCTCCTATTATTATTCCACTTGTATTTCTATCTAGTCTATTACATATAGCCGGTGTAAAAGTTTTTTCTTCCTCTACATTATAATCACCTTTATTTATTAAATATTTAATCATACCATCAACTATATTATCTACTTTATTATTTCCTGAGTGGGACAGAACCCCCTTTGGCTTATTAATTAATATAATATTTTCATCTTCATAAATAATTTCTAATTTTATAAAAGACTTATTCTTTTCCTTTTCTTCGACAAACTTTTCAATTGTTCCATCTGCTAAATAAAGTTGTATTACATCTCCCTCTTTAAGGATTTCCTCTGGTTTTACCCTGTTATTATTCAGCTTTATATTCTTTTTTCTAATCATCCTATAAATAAAGCTTCTAGGTGCTTTCGACAAATATTTCCTTAAAAATCTATCAATTCTTTGACCACTATCATTTCTTCCAACTTTTACTTCTTTCATTTTTCACTCACCTTTTTCTAATTATTATGCTATAATCATATTATACACGACAAAGAAAAAATATTTAAAGACAATAGTCTTTTGTAGTAAGAGGTGGATATGATGAATAAATTTTTAGAAAAACTGAAGGACCTTCTATATGATGCAACGGATTATATAATAATGCTTGTGGTTGTACTTGTCGTAGCGGGAATTATAGGATGGAGGCTAGAAATTTTATTTGCAGAAGATGGCCTCGATAAGGAACCCCAAAAAAGTAAAATAGTGGCTTCAGATAAAGTAGATAAAAATAAAGAGAAAGACGATGAAACCACTAAAAAAGATAAAGATATTGAGGAAAATAAGGACAAGCAAGATAATGAAAAGGATGATAAAAATAAGGGAGAAAATGAAAAAGGCGAGGACAAGGATTTAAACAAGGATAAGAATAATGCTAAAGATAAGAAAGATAAGGATAAAAAGGATAAAGATAAAAAAGATAAAGTTATAACTGTTTCTATTCCTGAAGGTTCTGTTAGTGATGAAATAGCGGAAATATTATTGAATGATGGCTTAATTAAAGACAAGGGTGATTTTCTTAAAACTGCTGAAAATTTAAAATTAGAAACTAAATTGAAACCTGGTAAATTTGAAATAAAAGCGGATAGTACTTATGAAGAAATACTTGAAATCTTAAGTAAATAAAATAATATAATTAATGTAAAATAGTAGCCCAAAAGGGCTACTATTTTAATATCTTTCATTAATATAATCATCAATTAAGGAAGTTTTCTTTCCTTCTATAAATACTCCTTCTTTTCTTAAAATATCTAAAAGCCATAAACTTTTAGAATGAAAAATTGCATCTTTATAATCTAAAAGGACTATCTCATAAAGTTTATCATCTAAATATCTTGATTGGGTATTAATAAAATATGCATCTATATTTTTAAACTTCAAGTATTTTAATAATTCCACTGTAGCTTTGTCTTTTTCATCATAGTAATACTTGCCCTTGTTTAAGTAGTCAATATAATACTTTTCATCTTTCCCTGACCTTTTTATGTCTTTTGCCAACATAGTATAATATTTAGCTAAAACATTGTAATATTGATAGTTATACATTCCCTTTTCATAACTATCTATTTTAGAGAAAGGTTCTACATTCATAGCTTGAACAAAGTCAAAATTACCTTCTAAAAACTCTCTTTTATTAATATCACCATTAGTATATTGGATAATAAGAGATAATCTGTTGTCAAAAAATGTTTGAAAAATATCATCTTCCTTGCAATAAGACAATTCAAAACACCCTATCTAATTATAATTTTCTAATATTAAATACTATTACAATAACATTATAACATTATTATTTGTTTTTTCCTAAATTATTC
>DATGTQ010000034.1 GCA_035301805.1 Tissierellales bacterium | reverse complement strand
TATGAGAGCACCTATCTTCTGCCGAGACAAAGATGCTATTGCATCTACTATTTCATCTACTGTTTTATTTATACTTTCTCCTTCTACTTCAATGAAAGACTTTGTAAAAAATCTACTTCTACCTATGTATTCTAACCCTCTCCTAAGCTCTGGTTGAAATACAATTAGAATGGCAAGAACACCTACAGTCATAGTCTTTTCTAATATCCAATAAACTGTAAATAGCTCTAACCATTCACTTATTTTTGTTGCAATAAATAATACTAAAATTCCTTTTGTCAATTGTTCAGCTCTTGTTTCTCTAATTAACATAAACAATTTATAAAAAGCAACCGCAACTATCAATATATCGATAATATCTCTTATTCTTATATTTATAAAAAGCTCTTTAAGTTGTTGCAATGATCCTCACACCTTTTATCTATATATTAAAATATAGTTCTATCACCCTAATTATATACTAAATATTTATTAATTGAAATACAGAAAATAAAAAATAGCTTGTACTCTTCTTAATTCTCTAATTTTTTCATCGTATTATTAAAAGAGTCTTCTATTTTTAGAAAGGCTTCTTTAGTAATTGTATCATAGTTTTCTTGCCCCTTCAAAACTTCTCCTGTTGGAATTATTTCATATTGAAATTTTCCATTTGCTGTATACTTATTTACCCAAGTAGGTATATATTGGATTTCTTTAATTTTTGTTTCTTCATCCTTAAAGTTTTTTTCTACTTGCAATTTAACAATTACTCCATCTTCCGTATACTTATTATTTACATTTTCTCTTCGTTGATTAGACAAAAAGTTTCCCATTGAATATATTACAAAAGTTTCACTTCCATTTTTAGTTATAATGTCTGAACTTTGTACTACATGAGGATGGCTCCCTAATATAATATCTACTCCCCAATCTGCCAATTTATTCCCTAAATCTATTTGTTCTTGGCTAGGTTCCTGTTGATATTCATTTCCCCAATGAATAAAAACTATTATTAAATCAACATCTTCATCTTTAGCTTTTTCTATATCTTCCTTAATTTTTTCTTCATCAATAAGGTTTATCATGTAATTTAACTCTTTTGGATCCAAAGTATGCTCCATTCCATTACAACCATAGGTATAGGATAATATAGCCATCGAAATATCATTAATATTTTCAATAAGTAAAGAACTATTCGGCTCCTTATAAGTGCCAATATTCTTCATTCCACGGTCTTCAATAGCCTTTATAGTTGATATAAGACCTTCTTTTCTTTGATCTAAACAATGATTATTAGCTGTCGTAAGAATATCATACCCTGCATTTTTTATAGCATCTAAAGTTTCCACTGGGGAATTAAAATTAGGATATCCTACAAAACCTACTTCTGGCCCTGCTGTTACAGTTTCAAAGTTTCCTAAAGATAAATCTGCTGATTCAATGTATTTTTTCACATGCTTAAAAGGGCCATTAAAATCATAACTATCCATAGCTGGATTATAGCCCGCTTTTATCTGGGGTGAGTGAAACATTATATCTCCTGTTGCTAAAATAGTAGCAGTTGTTTTTTTATCTATAACCTTATCTACTTCATCTCTATTTTCTTCATCCTCTTTAGGAGTAGTTTCAGTAGCTTCTGATTTTTCATCTAAATTTTTTTGTATTTTGTCAAAAGAAGAAATATTCTGGGCTGCAAAAAATAAAATAACTAAAGAAACCAAAATTATCAATAAATTTGATCTTTTCCCCGCTTTTTTTCTTCCCAAAATTTCAACCCCTTTTTATTATAACCTTATTATTAGCTTATAATATTTTTTTATTTTTTCAACTATTTCTTGTCTTCTCTCTCTGTATCTATATATCTTGTTTTAGAATCATAAACATAATGACTTAATCTTTTTTGATTAAACCACCACAAATAAACTACATAGGGTACAAAAAATATAGTAAGTTGAGGCAAGTTGGCCATTAAAATAAAGTCAAAAATTCCATGAAATATTACAGGCATTAGTAAGGATTTATAATAATTTGCCCTGGTTCTTGTTTTATCTTGACTAAATTTTGCTAAGGATAAATAATAACCCATTGTTATACCAAATACTGCATGGGCGGGTACAGAAAAAATTCCTCTATATAAACCAATATATGGGTTATTGGTGTATCTATATACAACGTAAATTATATTTTCTACTGTAGCAAAGCCCATAGATGCAAAAACCGAATATACAATACCATCTAATTTTTCATTGAAATATTCAGAATTATAGGCTACTTTTAATACTACTAATCTTTTAAAATATTCTTCTGTAAGACCTGCTACTATAAAAGCAGTATAAAATGTTCCTAATATTCCTGGAAAAACATTGAGATAACTAAAAAACTTTTCTACAAATACAGTTGGTATAACTGACAGCGCTCCTAATGTAAAAGTAAAAAATAAGTTTTTAAATGGTTCTCTATCATATCTATCACTTAAATATATCCCTAAAATAATTGCTATTCCAGGAGTAATAGCTATAATAAATAATCTTGTATTCAATTTATATCCTCCTTATATGCTATATTACTTTATATTATTAACAATTTTAAAAATATTATGGGATATATTTTAAATACAAAAGTAGCCTATAAGTTTAAAACTTAAAGGCTACCTCTTCATCTAAAAATCTCTCAACTTTTTCAGCAGTATTCATATTTAAAACCTTCTCCACTACAGGTTCTAATTCTTTTTGAGACATATTTTTTATAATCCATCTTGATTTCAATATGGAAGATGAGCTCATACTAAATTCATCTAATCCCATACCTAATAATATTGGGACTAGTTTTTCATCACCTGCTGCTTCTCCACACATTCCTACCCATATACCTTCATTATGTCCACAATCTATTGTATTTTTTATCAATCTAAGAACAGCTGGATGATATTGGCTATATAAATGAGATATAGTTTGATTACCTCTATCTACTGCTGTTGTATATTGAATTAAATCATTTGTTCCTATACTAAAAAAATCTACTTCCTTTGCAAACCTATCTGCTTGAACTGCTACGGCAGGAATTTCTACCATTATTCCTAGTTCAAGATTTTTATCAAATTCAATATTTTCTTTCCTTAAATCTTCTTTAACCATATCTACTGTTTCTACCGATTGTCTAACTTCATTAATTGTTGATATCATAGGAAACATTATTTTAATATTCCCATATGCACTTGCTCTTAATATTGCTCTTAATTGAGTTTTAAATATTTCTTGTCTATCCAAACATAATCTAATGGCTCTATAACCTAGGAAAGGATTCATTTCTTCTGGCATGTCGATATAAGGTATATCTTTATCCCCACCTACATCAAGAGTTCTAATAATAACAGGTTTTCCATCCATTTTTACAGCTACTTCTTTATAGGCTTCAAATTGTTCTTCTTCTGAGGGCATTCTATCTCTGTCCATGAATAAAAATTCTGTTCTATATAGTCCTATTCCCTCTCCATCATTTTTTAATACATTATCTACATCTTTGGGACCACCTATATTTGCTGCAATTTCAACTTCAACTCCATCTTTACTAATGGATTTTTTGCCTTTCATACTTTGTAGTTTTTCTTTGAACTCTTCAATCTTTTTAATCTTTTCTCTATAGTTCTTTATTTCTTCCTCTGTTGGGTTAACAAAAATACTTCCATCACTTCCATCTATTATTAAAAGATCTCCCATTTCTATATTATTCATTACTTCTTTTACTCCGGCTATAGCTGGAATATCTAAAGTTCTTGCTATAATAGATGTATGGGAAGTTCGACCCCCTAATTCAGTTACAAATCCTACTACCTTATCCTTATCCATTTGGGCTGTATCCGAAGGAGTTAAATCCTTTGCTATAATAATACTATTTTCATCTAACTTAGATAAATCCACCTCTTCAACTCCCAATAGGTTTCTAAGAAGCCTTGATGAAACATCCTTCAAATCCAAAGCTCGTTCTTTTAAATACTCATCTTCAATAGATTCAAATATAGTGATAAACTCATCTGAAGATTCTTTAGTTGCCCAATCAGCAGTATATTTATTCGTAGTTATCTTTCCTTTTATAGTTTCTATAAATTCAGGATCCTCCAACATCATTTTATGAGCATTAAAAATCTCTGCTTCTTCTTTTCCTACCTTTTCTATTGTTCTATGATATATTTCAACTATTTCTTCTATACTTTTTTTAAGTGCAAGTTCAAATCTTTCTATCTCTTTTTTTGGTTCTTCAGTATAATCTTTTTTTATATCTATTAAAGTTTCTTCCTTAAGCAAAGCTTTTCCTATAGCTATACCTGAAGAGGTACTTATCCCTTTCATTAAATCCACTCCTACTCATTAAATTTATTGTCTATTAGAGCTACTAAACTTTTTACAACTTCTTCTTCATCTTCTCCATTAGCTTGTATTGTAATAGTATCGTTCATTGATGCACCCATACTTAATACTCCCATTATACTTTTAGCATTGTATTCTTTACCATCTTTTAGAACTTTTACATCTGATACATATTTTGATGCCTCTTTTACAAATAAACTAGCAGGTCTTGCATGCAATCCAGTCTCGTTTTTTAATGTTACATCTTCTTTATACATATTTATTCCTCCTAATCTTTTCTATTTTTATAACAACAGTTTTATTTAAATAATAACTGTTATATTTGAAATTATATGATTTTAATTTGTTAGTAATTTATATGCTTCATTTTTATCATTAACATTTCTTAGCTTTTCTATTTTTTCTTCATTATCTAGCATATTGTAAAATTTTCTAAATGCCATTTTCACAATATTCTTAGAGCCATGTCTAAAAGCAATTATAAATACTATATCTACCATATTTCCTGACCAATCTATAGGTTCATTTAATGTAGCAACTGCTACAACTTGCTCTATTACTGAACCAGGACTTCCATGGGGAATAGCTATACCTTTCCCAATTGCTGTAGAAGTAATTAGTTCCCTTTCAAGAGCCTCATCTAAATACATACCCTTTACATACCCTTGGCCAACTAACTCTTTTACTAAAAAAGTAATTACTTCTTCCTTTCTTTTAAAATTTAATTTAGGAAAAATTAAATTTGTTTTAAATAACTTTGAAGTTTTATCTATGCTATTCGTTTTTCTATAATACTTTTTGCCTCCCTCACTTCCAATCCATTCCTTTATCTTTTTGACATCTTCATGATTAATAAACGGACTGACTTTTATCATAGCTTTTCCCGGTTCTTTTATATCTACTGTTGAAATTATTAAATCAAAAGTACTGTAATCTATTGTAGATAATTCTTGTTTTGAAACCACCCTTACAATTTCTAAATTTGATATTGCTTTTTCTAGTCTAATGGAAACTAGTTGAGATGTACCTACTCCACTGATACATACTACAACAACTTTTGTTTTATAATTTTGCCTTTCCAATGCTGCCCCAATATGAATTGTTATATAAGCTATTTCTTCTTCTGGCACTTCAACACCATATTGCTTCTCAAATAGAGTACTACTAGCCCAACTAGCTCCAAAAATACTAGGGTAATTCTTTTTAACTTCTTCTAGTAGAGGGTTTTCAATCTTAAGTCCAAATTTTAATCTATTTATAGTAGGCCTTAAATGAAGGGCTAAACCATTTAAAAGCTGTTTGTCATCAGTTAAATCTATAGATAAAATATTACCTATTAAGTCTATAATTTCCCTTGCAAAATGAACGTTTTCATTGTTATAATGATTTTTTCTAAACTGAAATTTAGAACCTAATAAATGTATGGTAATATAATATATTTCTTCTTTTAGAAATAACAAGCCAAAAATATCCTCTATTTTCTTCCCTATAAGTGTAGCCATTTTATATTCTTCTTTATTTTCCAATTGGTTCTTTGTATCCTCAGTAATATTAAATTTTTTATTTAATTTTGATCTCCTCATAGAAATAGCAATGTTTTTTGAAAGATTAATACTAGCCTCTTCAGATAATTTAAATTCTAGTTCTTCTTCTACTTCATCTAAAATTTTTTTAATATAAGGTGATATTTCATCTTCACTTATAATATCTCCTATTAATCTTCTAATATCTTTTTCTTCACCTTTTATTTCTATACCATAATTTTGCTTTCTTAAAAGTGATACCTTATATTTTTTTATGCTTTCTTCTATTTTATTTAAATCTTTCAAAATAGTAATTCTACTTACAAAAAGCTCTTTGGCTAACTCTTCCATAATTATAGGTTTTTTTGTTTCTAATAACTTTGTTAATATATATAATTGTCTTTCTTCTGGTGAATAAGGCTGGATATAAGAAACTTTATTATATATTACTTTTTTAAACTCATCCTCTTTTCCCTTTTTTATATCAAGCCAAATTCCAATTCCTGGCTTCCTAATAACATGTCCCGTATCTTTTTCTTCAAGAAATTCTTCTATACCATTTAAATCATTTCTTATAGTCCTATTGGAAACCTGAAGAATCTTTGCAAGTTCTGTAACAGTAATAGGAGTGGTTCTATTAAATAATATTTTTAGTATTTCAATCCATCTTTTTTTTATTATTTTATTCATAACTACACCTCAAAATAATAGATACGGCAACTTGTTTACATATTCAATTATATTTTATCATATAGCTTATATATTATCTATATTTAAAAGGTACTGTTTTTTTACATAAGTTTGTGGCAATTAGTTACTAATACATTACTCTAAAATCTACTAGACTATTTTGTTTATTCATTTTTATACAGGTAAATTAAAAGTCCTAGAAAAAATTTCTAGGACTTTTAGTAATATGATTTATTAAAATTCTTTAAATGTTTCTTTCTTTGCATTACATATAGGACAATTATCTGGCGCTCCATTTACAGACACGTACCCACAAATTGGACATGCATAAATAACCTTATATTCTGGATCCTTTCCAGTGTCAACTTCTTCTTTAGCTTTTCCAAAAAGTTCTGCATGATACCTTTCTGCTTTTAAAGCTAATTTTAGGGTAGCAATTGCAGCTTTTTCTTCTTGCATTTCTGCCACTGCTATGTATGCTGGATACATTTGCTCTACTTCAAACAACTCTCCTCCTCTTGCTGCTTCTAAATTCTCTGAAGTAGTTCCAATTCCAAAACCTGCTACTGATGTAACTGAAAAATCACCTTTTTCATTTTTTAATGCCCTAAAATGTCCTTTAGCATGAATTTCTTCTGCATAAGATATTGCTCTAAATAATCTTCCTACACTTGGAAAACCATCTTTATCTGCTACATCTCCCCAAGCTCTATACCTCATATGTGCTTGGCTTTCACCACCAAAAGCAGAACGTAAATTTTCAGAAGTCATTGCATTCATTTAAAATCCCCCTTCTTTATATTTATTTTTATATTTGTTTCTTCTTACTTTATATCATTTACCCTAAAAAGCCAATAACAAACATTAAATATATATATAATATTCCTTAACTTTCCTTGTATTGTTTAAATATAAATGCGTAAAATAAGTTACACATAACTTTTAATTAATATATTTTTTTAAATATATAATCACAAGGAGTGTACAAAGTGAAGAATATTAATCCTAATGCTAGAAAAGGTCTTGAAGAATTTAAAGTTGAGCTAAGTAAAGAATTGGGTTTAGAAGATAATATACCAAATATATTTCATGCTGGTAAAGTTGGAGGATTAATGACTAGAAATTTAGTTGAAATGGGACAGAAAAATTTAATCAATGATGAAAATGAAAGTGAATATAAAGATTAGCCCCTATACTTGGGGCTAATAATATTTTCTACTATCTAAATCTTCTTGAACAATTCTTAGCGCTTCACCAAACCTCTGAAAATGTACAACTTCTCTTTCTTTTAAAAATCCCAATGTATCATTAACTCCTGCATCATCACTAACCCTTATTAAGTACTCATATGTGGCTCTTGCCTTTTGTTCTGCCGCCATATCTTCATGTAAATCAGCTATAGGATCTCCTTTCGACTGTACATATGATATTGTCCATGGTGCTCCAGCAGCATCATGAGGATATGGGCTTTTACCATGATTTACGTAATGAGCTTCAAAAGGTGTTCCTTTTATCTCATCAACTGATGCATCCTTTACTAGTTTCCAAACTATTGTCCCAATTATTTCCCAATGAGCCAATTCTTCTGTACCTATATCGGTAAGTAATCCTTTAGCTTCATTTGTAGGCATTGTCCATCTTTGAGTTAAGTACCTAATTCCTGCCGATAATTCTCCATCTGGTCCTCCAAACTGTTCTAATATCATAGCTGCCAAAGTAGGATTTGTAGAATCAACCCTAACTGGGTATTGAAGTTTCTTTTCATATATCCACATACAACTTTCCCCCTTACATTAAACTATAATCAATTTCCCATGGCCATGGACTTTTTATATAAGACCAAGGACATCCGCTCATTCCGGTATACTTCAAAAGTCCATATTTTGCTTCATATAAATCTACTAATTCCTTATACTTTTGAAAGTGTCTATTATGGACCCTTAGGGCTCTTTCATCAGTAGGATGTGTATCTAAATAAAGATTTGTTTCTACTAATACAAAGCTTATTTCCATTATCTCTTTCAATAATTGTAATTGATCATTATCCATAATACCTTCCTCCTCTACTACTATTTCTTTCAGTCATATACGGTTCATATAATTCTGGAAAGAGAGTTCCTTTTCTAAGTGCTTCCTCTGGTGAAAAAATTTGATTCATAATTTGAAAAGGAACGTATGCTCTAGCTAGTTGTTTCATTTAAATCCCTCCTAAAGTAATAATCTCTACATCTTACGCAATTCTCCTTAAAAAGTTACAATCATAAAAAATAAAGAGAATCTAGTTTTTTCTCACTTCTCCTTTATAGGGTTTATTATATAGAAAGAGTTTATAATTTATATTTTTATATTCTAAAACTATGAAACTTTCTAGAACCTTTATTATTTTACTAAATATAAAAAAGCTTTTGTTTAGGTTTAAACCTAAACAAAAGCTTTTAACACTATATTTTATAGAAAAACTAACAATGAGAAAAAACACTCCCTCGTTCTCAGTCGTTCACTATATGACAAGCTACATAGTGATTATCCTCTTTTTTTATTAATTCTGGTTCTACATTGAAGCATTTTTCTATTGCATAATTACATCTCGGAGCAAATCTACATCCTGGTTTTGGATCTATTGGAGAAGCTATCTCGCCTTTTAAAAGTATGGTTTCTCTTTTATATTTTATACTCGGAACTGGTATAGCCGATAATAAAGCTTGAGTATAGGGATGATAAGGATTTTTAAATAATGCCTTACTAGGAGCTTTTTCTACAACCTTTCCTAAATACATTACTCCTATATTATCGGAAATATGTTTTATAACTGATAAATCATGAGTTATAAACATATAAGTCAAACCTAATTCTTCTTGTAGTTCTTGCATAAGATTTAATATTTGAGCTTGTATAGATACATCTAGAGCTGATACTGGTTCATCAGCAACTATAAACTTTGGTCTTAGAGCTAAAGCCCTAGCAATTCCAATTCTTTGTCTCCTACCTCCATCTAATTCATGGGGATAGGAATCCATAAGCCTTTCTGCTAATCCAACTGTATCCATTAAATTTAGAACTCTGTCTTCTAAAGTAGATTTATTATTTATAATTCCATGTATTATTAAAGGTTCTGCAATAATTTCTCCAACAGACATTCTAGGATTTAGCGATGAAAATGGATCTTGAAATATTATTTGTATATCTCTTCTAAGTTTAATTAATTGTTTCTTATTTAATTTAGCTATATCTTGTCCTTCAAAATAAATTTGTCCATCTGTAGGTTCAAGAAGTCTTAAAATAGTTCTTCCCAAAGTAGATTTTCCACAGCCAGATTCTCCTACTATACCTAATGTTTCACCTTTTTTCACTTTAAAGCTTACATCATCTACTGCGTGTACTGTTCCCTTTGCAGTTTCAAAATATTTTTTAAGATTCTTTATTTCCAGAATTTCTTCTCCCATTAAGACACCCCCTTAGGACCTACAAGCTCTTCGTATATTAAGCATTTAACCTTATGATCTTTATTTATTTCTGTAACCTTAGGTTTTTGTTCAGTACATATTTTTTCTTTATAAGGACAACGAGGGTGGAATTTACAACCACCTGGTAATTCTGTAGGATCAGGCATCAATCCTCTTATAGGCTCTAGCCTTTCCACATCTTCATCTAAACTTGGAATGGAACCAAATAGTCCCATAGTATAAGGGTGTTTCGTATTATTAAATAATTCTTCTAAAGTCGACATCTCTATTATTTCACCAGCATACATTACTGCTACTTTATCACAGGTTTCAGCTACTACACCTAAATCATGAGTAATCAGTATCATAGCAGTATTAAATTCCTCTTTTAAATTTCTCATTAATTCCAAAACTTGGGCTTGTATAGTAACATCTAAAGCCGTCGTTGGTTCATCTGCAATAAGAAGTTTAGGATTACAAGCTAAAGCTATGGCTATTATTACCCTTTGTTTCATACCACCAGAAAATTGATGAGGATATTCTTCCATTCTTTCTCTAGGTATTCCTACTAATTCTAACATTTTCCCCGCCTTTTCTATTGATTCTTCAGGAGATAAGCCTTGGTGTATTTGAATTCCCTCTGCTATCTGATCTCCCACAGTCATTACAGGGTTTAAGGAAGTCATAGGGTCTTGAAATATCATAGAAATATTATTCCCTCTAATTTGTCTCATTTCCTCAATAGTTTTCTCTAGTAAATTTTCACCTTCAAAATATATTTCTCCATCTATTATCTTTCCTGGTGGATCTGGAACTAACCTTAGAATACTTAGTGCTGTAGTAGTTTTTCCTGCTCCCGTTTCTCCTACTAAGCCTAAAGTTTCTTTCTCTTTTAAATCTATATCTATTCCATTAACTGCTTTAACTACACCGTCATCAGTAACATAATGAACTACAAGATTTTTTATATTAAGAATATCATTTTTACCCATTGTACACCTACCTCCTTTACTCCTTCAACCTTGGGTCTAATGCATCTCTTAAACCATCACCTAATAGATTCAATGCTAATATAGTTATTACAATTGCTATCCCTGGAAAAGTAGTAACATGGGAAGCATCTCTTAGATAAACCCTACCGCCGGCCAACATAGAACCCCACTCTGGTTGAGGCTTAGGAACTCCTAAACCGATAAAACTTAAACCAGCAGTAGAAAGAATTGCACTTGCTACCCCCAAAGTTCCTTGTACAATTACCGGAGCTAAAGCATTAGGAATTATATGTTTTCGTATTATTCTAGAGTCTGTTGCACCTACTGCTCTTGCAGATTCTATAAATTCTTGATCCTTAACTGTCAATACAGAAGCCCTTACTATTCTTGCATAACCCGGAATAGATGATATTCCTATTGCTAACATTAAATTAAATAAGCCTGAGCCTAAAGCCGAAACTATGGCAATTGCTAACAAGATACCAGGTATGGCTAAGAAAACATCCATAGTTCTCATAATTATATTATCAATTCTACCACCATAATAGCCTGCAATGGCACCTAAAATTCCCCCAATAACTATAGCAATACCCACAGCTACAATACCTACCATTAAAGATATTCTAGCTCCATGGATCATTCTAGCAAATATATCTCTACCAAATTCATCCGTCCCTAACCAATGTTC
>DATGTQ010000033.1 GCA_035301805.1 Tissierellales bacterium | reverse complement strand
CCTATTATTAGTTCTATGGGTGCTGCAAATAAACTTAATCCTACATTACTCCAAGTTGGTGATATATATGATACTCAGATGTGTCCGTTAGCTAAAATAATGAGAAAAGAATTAAGAAAAAGAAAAATAGAATCATTAAAGGTAGTTTGGTCTAAAGAAAGACCTATTATAAAAGATGGACTTGGTAGTGTTTCTTTTGTACCGCCAACTGCAGGATTAATAATAGCGTCAGAAGTGATAAAAAGTATATTAATGAAGGAGGGATTTCAGTGGAACGGGTAGGCTATGTAAGTAAAGTTATAGGAGATAAAGCAGAAGTAGAAGTTAAGAGGATGTCAGCCTGTGGTAGTGAAGGATGTAGTAGTTGTGGTGGAAGTTGTAGTGTCCCAAGTGTTTTTGTTACTATGCCTAATACTTTAAAAGCTAAAAAGGGAAATTTTGTTGAAATAAAAACAAAAAGTAGAAATATTGTAAAATATACCTTTTTAACTTATATGATTCCTTTTTTCATGTTAATTATAGGAATAATAATAGGAATGGAAGTTTTTAAGTATGCAGGATTTAATAGTTATGAGGGTTTTGGATTTTTAACAGGTATAGTTTTCTTAGCTTTATCATTTTTAATAATTAAGAAAATTGATAGAAAAGTGGCTGAAGAAAAGAATCTTCAATTTGAGATGATAAGAATACTTTAAAGGAGGGAATAAATTGAAAAGTATTGATGATGTAAACAAAGATGCAATTACAAAACGTTTAAGGCGAATAGAAGGACAAGTAAAGGGAATACAAAAAATGGTTGAAAATGATAAATATTGTGGTGATGTATTAATCCAAGTGGCTGCGGCTAGGTCAGCCTTAAATTCTGTAGGTGGCTTAATACTAGAAAATTATACAAAGGATTGCCTAAAAGATTATTTAGATGGTAGTGCAAACGAAGAAGCTTTAGATGCCCTGGTAAATACTATTTTAAAATATACAAAGCAGAATTAATTATGATTTTTAAACCTTTTAATAGAGCGACTTAATGATGAAGAAATAGTTAATCCTACGGCAATTGCAACGGCAATGAAGAAGGTTTCAGAACCTGTATTTGCTGTTTCGTTGAAATTTTTTTCTATTACTGCAAGCATAGTATAATAGGTTCCCGCTCCTGGAACTAAAGGGATGATTCCTGGTATTATAAACACTGTGGCAGGTTTTTTATAATGCCTTGCGAGTATTTCACCTAGTAACCCTACAGTCAAGGCAGCGAAAAGAGTACCTGCTACAGGTGTTTTAAATATTTCATTTACTAATGTATAGACTACCATACCTAATGCACCAACTATACCTGATTTTATTATTGAATCTTTAGGTATACTAAATAGTATTGCAAATCCAATCGCAGATAAAAATGCAAATAAAAATTGTTTAAATAATATCAAAACAACCAACTCCTAAAATATATTTTCAAAATTACCCCAGCACCTAATGCGATAGAAAGTGCTGTTAGTATTGCTTCCATTCCTCTAGACAGGCCAGATAGAAAATCCCCTGAAATAGTGTCCCTAATAGCATTTGTAATGGCAACACCAGGTACCAATGTCATAATGGAACCTATAATTATTTTATCAATATTAGTTCCTATTCCTATTTTGACTGCTAAAATGGCTAAGATACTGGCTATACTAGCACCAATTAAATTATTAATAAAAAAAGTTGAATCTAATTGACCTAGTTTATCAGCTACTAAAACAACTACAATACTGACTAAAAAACTAGATATAAAATCAAGGAATGTGCCACCAAAGAGCAATGAGAAAAAGGCTGCGGCCATACTACCAAAAATTATTTGTGTGTGAAATTTATAGTTTTCAGTCTTATTAATTTTTTTTAGTTCCTTCATCCCTTCATCAACAGACATATTACTTTCTACAAAACTCCTTGAAAAACTATTGACCATATCTATTTTATTTAAATCTATGGTTCTTGTTTTAATTCTTTTTAAATAGGATATTACTTCACCATTATATTCAATGGATACAAAAATACCTGTTGAAGTTACAAAGGATTCTGCATATTTTATATTATATCTGGATTTACATAATCTAATTATAGTGTCTTCTACTCTGTAGGTTTCAGCACCATTTTTTAACATAATTCTTCCGGCTAATATTGCCATTATAAGAAGTCTACGAACCTCTTCATTTTTCTTATTAGTATTATCCATTGTCTATTTCACCTCAAATTTAAATTTCTACCTTGTAAATATATAGTTTTGTTTATATAATGGTTGTGATACTGATATTAGTATTTAGTATACCATTAGTCAATTGAATTATATTATAATACAATATCAGTTATTTTTCTAATATAATTAGTTTGTTGTAAAAATTGAAGATATAAACGAAAGGAGAAGAAAATTATGGATTTTTCAAATTTAAAAGAACATGATCCTGAAATAATGGAAGTTATAGAAATGGAGACTGAAAGACAAAGACATAATATTGAACTGATTGCTTCTGAAAACTTTGTTACTCCACAAGTTATGGAAGCTATGGGTAGTCAATTAACAAATAAGTATGCAGAAGGTTATCCTGGTAGAAGATATTATGGTGGCTGTGAAAAGGTAGATATTGCAGAGGATTTAGCAAGAGATAGACTTAAAAAATTATTTGGTGCAGACCATGCAAACGTTCAACCTCATTCTGGTGCAAATGCAAATTTAGGAGTTTATTTTGCTATATTAGAGCCTGGCGACAAAGTTTTAGGAATGAATCTGTCAGAAGGTGGACATTTGACTCATGGAAGTCCTGTAAATATTTCTGGAACCTATTATAATTTTGTGTCCTATGGTGTGGACAAAGATACAGAGACAATAAATTATGATGAAGTTAGAGAAATTGCAAAAAAAGAACAACCTAAACTTATTGTAGCAGGTGCTAGTGCCTATCCAAGAGTTATTGATTTTAAGAAATTTAGAGAAATTGCTGATGAAGTAAATGCTTATTTAATGGTTGATATGGCTCATATTGCCGGATTAGTTGCAGTAGGTTTACATCCTAACCCAGTACCTTATGCTGATTTCGTTACAACTACTACACATAAAACTTTAAGGGGACCAAGAGGTGGAGCTATACTATGTAAAGAGGAATATGCTAAGAAAATAGATAAAGCAATATTCCCAGGTCTTCAAGGCGGGCCGCTTATGCATGTAATTGCAGCGAAGGCAGTAAGCTTTAAGGAAGCACTTACAGATGAATTTAAAGACTACCAAAAACAGGTAGTAAAAAATGCAGCTACTTTAGCTGACGCCTTGGTAGAGAAAGGCTTTAGATTAGTATCTGGAGGAACAGACAATCATCTTGTTTTAATCGATGTTGGAAATAAAAACTTAACTGGTAAAAAGGCAGAGGAATTATTAGATGAAATAGGAATAACAACAAATAAAAATACTATTCCTAATGATCCGGAAAGTCCATTCGTCACAAGTGGATTAAGAATCGGTACTCCAGCTGTAACTACTAGAGGAATGAAAGAAGAAGATATGAAAGAAATTGCAGAAATAATGAATTTAGCAATGGATGAAAATAATGATAGGGATGAATTAAGAAAACGAGTTCAAGACCTTTGTGAAAAGTATCCTCTATATGAATAGACTAAACCAGCCTACAGTTTAAACTGTAGGCTTTGTTTCTATACGGGTAAAATAAATTAATAAAGAATTAGAAATTTAGTTTTGAATATATTAATATAGTTGTACAGGATAAAATCTAATAAATAATATATAATAGATTAGGAAACTAGAAATTTTAACATTAGAAAAAATGAGGTGATGTTATGGATAGACCAGTTGTATGTATTGTTGGAAGACCTAATGTAGGTAAATCTACTCTATTTAATAGAATTGTAGGTAAAAGAATAGCCATTACAGAAGATAAGCCAGGAGTAACAAGGGATAGGATATATGGGGAAGCTGAATGGCTAAATAAGTATTTTACCCTTATAGATACGGGAGGTTTAGAACCTTTAAGTGAGGATATATTTTTAAGTGAAATTAAAAGACAAGTAGAAATTGCAGTAGAAACTGCCGATGTAATATTATTTGTAGTAGATGGGAAGGAGGGAATTATTTCTACAGATAAAGAAATAGGAAATTTATTGAGGAAATCAGGGAAAAAAATATTATTAGTTTGCAATAAAGTCGATACTCATAAAACTCCCAATGAAATTTTTGAGTTCTATGAATTAGGTTTAGGTGAGCCCATTATTATATCAGCGTCTCAAGGGTTAGGAATAGGAGATTTATTAGATGAAACTATTAAAAACTTCCCTGAAAATAAAGACACCGAATATAATGAGGATATTATTAAGGTGGCAGTTGTTGGGAAACCTAATGTAGGTAAATCTTCATTAATAAATTATATAATTGGAGAAGAAAGAGTAATAGTTACTAATATTCCAGGTACTACAAGAGATGCCATAGATACCTTTTTAACTTATGAAGATGAGGATTATTTATTTATAGATACGGCAGGATTAAGAAGGAAAAAGAAGATATATGAAAATGTAGAAAGGTATAGTGTTATTAGGACATTATCTGCTGTTGATAGATCTGATATATGTGTTCTTGTTATTGATGGAACAGAAGGTGTAACTGAACAAGATGCAAAGATTGCAGGCTATGCTTATGAACAAGGTAAGGCTTGTATTATTGCAGTTAATAAATGGGATGCTGTTGATAAAAAAGACTCTACTTATTTACAGTTTGAAAGAGATATACGAACTACCTTATCTTTTATTCCTTATGCACCAATAATATTTATTTCTGCAAAAACGGGTCAAAGAGTTCAGAAATTATTTAGTTCTATAAAAGAAGTGTTCCACAATTATACTTTTAGGGTAACTACTGGACTATTAAATGATATAATTAATGAAGCAGTACTTTTAAACCAACCTCCAACGGATAAAGGTAAGAGACTTAAAATATTCTATGGAACACAAATAGGGACGAAACCTCCAAGATTTCTAATTTTTATTAATAGTAAGAAATTGTTACATTTTTCTTATGAAAGATATTTAGAAAATCAGTTACGACAGTATTTTGGTTTTGAAGGGACACCAATTAAATTTGAATTTAGAGAAAAGGGGGATTAAATTGGGAGAAAACTTAATAGTGATAGTAATTTCTTATTTAATTGGCAATTTTTCTTCTGCTTATGTACTAGGAAAATTGTTTCAAAAAAAGGATGTTAGAGAATATGGTAGTGGTAATGCTGGCGCCACTAATGCATTACGAGTATTTGGTGTAAAAATTGGATTCATTGCTTTTATTCTAGATGTGTTAAAAGGAATTTTAGCTGCTACAATAGGGAATAGAATACTAGGTTATAATGGAGCATTATTAGCCAGTATTTTTGTGGTTATAGGTCACAATTGGCCAATACTACTTGGGTTTCAAGGTGGAAAAGGAATTGCTGCTTCTTTTGGAGTAATGTTATATCTTCATTGGCCTGCTACTTTAATATGTGCCATTATAGCTATTATTGCCATTACAAAAACTAGATATGTTTCCTTAGGTTCTATATTAGGAGCAATATTTATACCTATACTAAGCAATGTTATAAACCGACCCTTTAATCTAAATTTTTTTATTACAACAACAATTTTAGGTGTAATGGCTTTGTGGAGGCATAAAGAGAATATACAAAGGTTAAAATCTGGAACTGAATCGAAACTTGGTGATAAAATTAATTGAAATTGGGAGTTGATAAAATGGCTGAGAGAATTGGTATTATTGGTGGGGGAAGTTGGGCAACCTCTTTAGCTATATTATTATCGAAAAAAAATTATAAAATAGATTTATGGGTTAGAGATGATAAACAAAGTGATGAAATTAAAGTATCAAGAGAAAATATTAAGTATTTACCAGGAGTTGTTGTACCAGAAAGTGTAAATATAACAAATGATTTGTCTAAAGCTTTAAAAGATAAAAATATTATACTTATGGCTGTGCCTTCCCATGCTGTAAGGGAAACATTAGAAAAGGGCAAAAGCTATATTAAGCCAGAGCAAATAATAGTAAATGTAGCTAAAGGTATAGAAAATAATACGTTATTGAGACTTTCTCAAGTGGTAGCTGAAATTCTTCCCCAAAATAAGTATGCAATATTATCGGGACCTTCCCATGCTGAAGAAGTAGCAATAGATATTCCTACCACTGTTGTAGCTGCCTCTGATTGTAAGAAAACTGCTAAATATGTGCAAGATATTTTTATAGGTCCTAAATTTAGAGTTTATACAAATTCAGATGTGATAGGAGTTGAATTAGGAGGTTCTATTAAAAATATTATTGCTTTGGGAGCAGGTATCTCTGATGGCTTAGGTTATGGTGATAATACTAAGGCAGCACTCATGACTAGAGGTATTATTGAGATGGGTAGACTTGGAGAAAGGATGGGGGCAGAGAAATCTACTTTTGCAGGTTTAGCCGGTATTGGTGATTTAATAGTTACTTGTACTAGTATGCATAGTAGAAATAGAAGGGCAGGAATATTAATAGGAGAAGGATTGAGTTTAGACGAAGCTATAGAAAAAATAGGAATGGTTGTTGAAGGCATTAAAACAACAAAATCTGCTTATGAATTATCTTTAAAATATGATGTGGAAATGCCTATTACTAAAGAATTATATGGTGTTCTTTATGAGGGTAAAGATGTAAAAAATTCTGTAGTTAATTTAATGCTAAGAGATAAGAAACATGAAATGGCAGATATTATTATATAATTTTTCATAATGTCATAATATTTTCCCTTTCACATATATATATAATGTTAAGAAGTAAAACTATATTAGTTATAAATATATATGTGAAGGAGGGGAAAAGTGGACAAATTTGATATATACAAAGATATTGCTGAAAGAACTGACGGTGACATCTATGTAGGCGTTGTTGGACCTGTCAGAACAGGGAAGTCAACTTTTATCAAAAAATTTATGGAATTATTAGTATTACCTAATATTGAAAACAAACATAAAAAAGAAAGAGCAAAAGATGAGTTACCATTAAGTGGTGCAGGAAAAACTATAATGACTACAGAACCTAAATTTGTTCCTAATGAGGCAGCAGAGCTAGTGCTAAAGGATAATGTAAAAATGAAATTAAGAATGGTTGATTGTGTTGGCTATTTAGTAGAAGGTGCCTTGGGACATATTGAAGAGAATATCCCAAGAATGGTTACTACTCCTTGGTATGAAAAGGAGATACCCTTTGAAGAAGCAGCAGAAATTGGAACTAAAAAAGTAATAAATGACCATTCTACTATTGGAATTGTTGTTATAACAGACGGTTCCATAACAGATATTGATAGATCAAATTATATAAATGCAGAAGAAAGAGTAATAAATGAATTAAAAGAACTAGAAAAACCTTTTATTATTTTACTTAATTCAAAACATCCAAATTTGGATAGTACTATTGCATTAAAGGAAAGTCTACAAGAAAAATATGGAGTTACTGTAATAGCTGTAGATTGTCTAAATATGGGGATAGAAGATATTGAAAAAGTATTTGAAAAAGTATTATTTGAATTCCCTGTAAAGGAAATAAGTATTAATTTGCCTGGTTGGATCGATGGGTTACCAAGAGAACACTGGATAAAGGCAGAAATTTTAAAATCCTTAAAAGAATCTATAAAAACATTGCAGAAATTAAATGAAGTTCAACCATCGCTAAAAACTCTAAGTGAATTAGATATAGTTGAAGATATTTTTATAGAAGAAATAAACTTAGGAGAAGGCATTGTAGATGCAGAAATAGTATTAGAAGATGATCTATTTTATAAAATATTAGAAGAGTTGACAGGCTACACCATTGATGGAGATGAGCAATTACTAGGTTTAATTTCAAAACTATCACAAACTAAAAAAGAATACGATAAAGTAGAGCAGGCTTTAAATGAGGCAAAAGAAATAGGTTATGGGTTAGTAAGCCCAAGTATAGAAGAGATGGAGTTAAAAGAGCCGGAAATATATAAACAAGGCAATAAGTTTGGGGTGAAACTAAAAGCTAAAGCTCCTTCTTTACATTTTTTAAGGTGTGATATAACTACTGAGGTATCACCTCTTATTGGAACTGAGAAACAAAGTGAAGAATTAGTTAAATATTTCTTAGATGAATTTGAAGGAGATCCATCAAAAATTTGGCAGTCTAATTTATTTGGAAAATCATTATATGATTTAGTAAATGAACAATTACAAGGTAAATTAAATACAATGCCAGAAGATGCTCGACAGAAAATGAGGAGAGCATTAGAAAGAATAATAAACGACAGTAGTGGCGGTTTAATTTGTATAATAGTATAGAAAAAGAAGGTAGAATATTCTACCTTCTTTTTCTATGGTCGGGATGACTGGGTTCGAACCAGCGACCCCAAGTCCCCCAGACTTGTGCGCTACCAAACTGCGCCACATCCCGATATTAAATTGTATTCATTTTCCTTATTTATTTTACCAAACTTTTTGGAAAATGTCGAGGGGTAAATAGATTTTCTTAAATTATTGGATATAAATAGTTTAAGTAATGCTAATATTATGGTATACTTAACTATAAGTATTCCGAAGAATGTGGGGGTATGAATTTGATATTACACAATTTACAAGTTTTTTTAATAATATTGTTAATTGGAAGCACCTTTGGATATATTGTTACTGTTCTAAAAGAAAAAATGTATTTAAAAAATAATATTATTGTAATTAACAAAAAATCTGTAACAGAAAAACATATAAATGATGCAGATACGAAGGAATTTGTTCTAGACGGAAATAAGATTAAGGCTGGAGATGAAGTAAAGGTTTCATTAAAAAATAACAAGAAGTTAAAAGGAATTATTATAGGAGCTAGGAAGAGGGACCATTCTATATTAATGGTAACCTATGATGATAAAATAAGAAATCTAAATATAGATAATATAATAAAGTTTAAAATAATAAGTAAATATGGTAAGTTTTTTAAAACATTTTAAAAGTAGATTGATATATTAGAAGGATTTTTAAAAATAACGGCGAATTTTATATGATTAAAGCCTGAAAAGTTGTATCATAGTGAAATTGTTACAAATATTATTAACTTAATTATGAAAATAAAGGGTGATTTTAATGCTGAGGGGGGGGCGAAACAGCAAGAGACAGAAGAAAAGAAAGTATAGAATGATTTTCATTGTTTTTATAATATGTTATTTAGTATTTAGAAGTGTTCCTAATTTTATTGCTTCCACATTAAAAACTACCCTAGCTGAAAGAGGTACATTAGACGAAAAGGTTGAAGGTGAAGGAATTATAATAAAAAAAGAAAAGGTTTATAAAGCTGACGGTGAAGGAAAAATTTCCTTCGACAAAGGCCAGGGAGATAGGATAGGAGTAGGAACAAAAGTGGGACAACTATCTCTAATAGGTGATAAATCTACATTAACCTCAGAAATGGATGATATAAATAAAAAAATTGAATCCTTAGAAAGTTTAAGCGGAAATAAAAATTTAACAGAAGAAGATAAGGAAAAAAATCAGTTAAATATTGATTCCATTGTAAATCAATTGCAATCTAAAATCTTTGAAGGAGATTATAATAGAGCTAACTTATTGAAGGACGAGCTAGATCTATATTCTGAAAAACAGAGAATTTTAGAGGGAGATAATACTTTAGCATCCCAGAGTTTAGAAGAACTGAAAAAAAGAAAAGAACAATTACAAAAAGAAATATCTGATAACGCAATATATTATTATTCTGAAGAATCAGGTATAATTTCTTTTGAAATAGATGGATTAGAAGAAACTTTTTCCGCAGATAATATACTAAACTATAGTTCTAGAGATTTTAAAAATATTGATCAGAATATAAAAAAAACAGAATCTAATACTAATTTAAAAATAGGAGAACCAGTTTATAAAGTAATCGATAACCTTGAGTGGTATATAATGGTAAAGGTTAATGATGAAAATAAAATTGATGAATTAGAAAAAGGCAATAATATATATATAACCATTGATGATATGGAGGAAAAGATAGAAGGAGAAGTTATAAAAGTTGAAAAAAACAAAAATGATTCTGTTGTTATAGTGAAATGTAGTAATTATTTACACAATTATTATAATAAACGGTATGTCAAAGCCGACTTAATTAAAAAAAGCCATGAAGGTATTAAATTGCCAGCCAAGGCAATTACCAATAAAGATGGAATCGATGGTGTATATGTAAAGGATATGAGTGGAATAATTAGATTTAGACCTATAAAACTACTAGGAAAAAATGAGGAATATGCAGTAGTTGCTGAAGGAGATAAAAACCATATGATAAAATTAGAGGGAATGGATAAATATAAAATGACTATAACTCTCCATGATGAAATATTATCTAATACTACGAGAATAAAGGAAGGACAGATTGTAAATTGACAGTAAGGAGGATTGTATGAAGAATTTACAAGAGAATATTTTAGAGATCCAAGCAAATATCGAAGAATCTTTAGATAAAGTTGGAAGGACTAAAGATGAAGTAACATTAATAGCTGTAACAAAAACTGTGGATGTAGATCTTATACAAAAATCTTTAGATTTAGGATTGAATAATATTGGTGAAAATAGGGTACAAGAACTACAGCGTAAATATGAAGAAATTGGTGACAAAGCTACTTGGCATATGATTGGCCATCTTCAAACAAATAAAGTAAAATATATATTAGATAAAGTTAGTTTAATTCATTCTTTAAATAGGATTTCTCTTGCTAAAGAGTTAAATAAAAGAGCTAAAGATACCAATAAAATAATTGAAACTTTAATTCAAGTTAATGTAGCAGAGGAAGAAAGTAAATTTGGGTTTAAAACTGGAGAAGTAATACCTTTTATAGAATCAATATTATCTATGGAAAATATAAAAATAAAAGGTTTGATGACTATTGCCCCATATGCTGAGGATCCAGAGGAAGTAAGGTATGTATTTAGAGAATTAAGAAATTTAAAAGAAACTATAGAAAGTAGAAATTATAAGGAAGTAGATATGAAATATCTTTCTATGGGTATGACAAATGACTATAAGGTAGCTATAGAAGAAGGCTCCAACATGGTCAGAATAGGAACAGCTTTATTTGGGAAAAGAGAATATAAATAGGAGGGATTTTAATGGCTGAATTTATGAATAAGGTAAAATATTTTATAGGTATTGAGGATCTTGATGAATATGATGATGAAATTGAAGAAATTGAAGATAAAGAATTAGATATACCAATTGAAACTAAGACCTCAAGAAAGAAGAACAATGTGGTAAATATTCATACTAATGCTAATATGAAAATAGTAGTCCGTGAACCAATTAATTTCGAAGATGCACCTAAGATTGTTGATGACTTAAAATCTAGAAAGACTGTTGTAGTAAATTTAGGACAACTAGAAGGAGTTTTGAAAAAACAAATATTTGATTTTATTAATGGAGGAGTATATTCTATGGAAGGGAATATACACAAAGTAGCTAAGGATATATTTATTTTAGCACCTGATAATGTAGAGATAAATGGAAAAATAAAAAATGATTTGAAAAATGATAATATTTATAATTGGTAATTAAATATAAAAAGATAAGAGGTTTTTATTATGCAAGCTATTTATAGGGCATTAATTATTTTAATTAGAATAATTGAGATATTTATTTTTATAAGAGTATTATTTAATTTATTAGGTGTTAGCATGGGAAGTCCTATAGTAGGCTTTATTTATGAAATGACAGAGCCTATTATAGGTCCTTGTAGAAAACTATTATATAAACTAGGATTAGGCGGTGGAATGTTTGATTTTTCTCCTGCATTGGCCTTAGTATTACTAAATGTTTTGAAAACATTGTTACTTAAGAATATGTTATAGATTTTGGTGATATATTTGATAAAAAATAAGGAAAAATATTTAGAATTTATAACTGATGATAACCAGATTTTAACTATGAGAAATTTACTAGATAAGATTGAAAATGTGATGAGAAATCACATTGTTGAGACGACTAGCTTTTTTGATCCATATCAAAGAAGGTTGTCAACTTCTATACTAAATAGATTTACTGACATATCTTATACCGCAGAAGGTGGAACTTTAGATGCAGAAAGGAAAGTTTTAATTGTATATCCTGACTATATGTATATGAATAATATAGAAGACTATATTATGTTCTTATCTATTCAAGGAAGTATAGATAAATTGGCTCATAAAGATTTTTTAGGGGCTTTGCTGGGTTTAGGAATAAATAGAGATAAAATAGGGGATATTTTAATACATAAAGACCTAGTTCAGATTATTGTAAAAAAAGAAGTAGGAGAATACATTCTATATAATTTAAAGAGGATTGGGAAACAAAATGTGGAAGTAGGAGAAATAAGTAAAGAAGAGTTAAAACCTAGTGAAATAGAATTTAAAGAGAAGTATGTAACTTTATCTTCAAATAGAATTGATGTTTTAATTAGTAATGCTTATAATTTGTCACGAACTAATAGCTCAGCCTTAGTTGAAAGGGATAAAGTTAAAATAAATTGGGAACCAGTAAATAAAAGTTCTATGGAAGTTTTTGAAGGTGATGTAATCTCAGTAAGGGGCTATGGAAGAATGATATTAAAATCTTTTGAGGGTATAAGCAAGAAGGGAAGAATAAAAGCAGTAATTAGAATTTTAAAGTAAATGGAGTGAATTAATATGTTGACGCCTTTAGATATACAAAATAAAGAGTTTGGAAAAACTTTCAGAGGATATAAGGAATCAGAGGTAGATAGTTTTTTAGATGAAATTATAATTGATTATGAAAAGGTTTATAAAGAAAATCTTGAGTTAAAAGATAAAATTGTATTATTAAATGAAAGATTAAAACAGTATGATGATTTAGAGGAAACCCTTAAAGAAACATTAGTAGTAGCTCAAAATACTGCAGATGAAGTGACTAGTTCAGCAAGACAAAAATCTAAGCTAATAATAAGAGAAGCAGAGGAAGAAGCTAGAAAAATTGTTGATGAAGCATATGAAGAAGTGAAGGATATTGAGGAACAGTATAGAATTTTGAAAAAAGAAATTTTCATATTTAAAACAAGATTTAAATCTTTCATGGAATCACAATTATTATCTTTAAATGATTACTATGATAAAATTGAAGATTCAGATAGCGAAACTATGAAAGTTAAAGATTTGGAGAAAGAAACAATAAATATTGAGGACTCAGATATGGAAAAAGAAAAGATTAAAGAAGTGAAATTAGATAGTGAAGAAGAGAATTTAGGGGCTTAGCCCCTTTTTATTGTTTAAAAAGCTTAGTAATATAGTTAAATGGAGGA
>DATGTQ010000032.1 GCA_035301805.1 Tissierellales bacterium | reverse complement strand
TGTCCTTTAAATTCTCTAGGTCTAGTATATTGAGGATATTCTAAGAGGCCATTGTAATGAGATTCCTCCATATATGAGTCTTCGCTACTTAGTACTCCTGGAATAAGTCGGACAATAGAATCTACTAGAACTAATGCTGGGATTTCTCCTCCAGTTAAAACATAGTCTCCTATAGAAATTTCTTCATCTACATAGTTTTCTATTACTCTATTATCTATTCCTTCATAATGACCACTTAATAATATTAAATGTGTTTCTTTAGATAATCTATTAGCTACACTTTGGGTATAAGGAATTCCTTTTGGGGATAAATATATAACCTTAGAACAGTCAGTTTTAACATTATTTATAGCTTCATAAATAGGCTCAGGCTGCATAACCATGCCTGGGCCTCCACCATAAGGGTAATCATCTACCTTCTTATGTTTATCCTTAGAAAAATCCCTTATATTTATAGAATTTAAACTGACCAATTCTTTATTCATAGCCCGACCAATAATACTCCATTGGAAAAAACACTGAAAAATTTCAGGAAATAATGTTAATACATCTATCTTCATTATATCAATCCTTCAATGGGATCCACTTTAATTATCTTTCCTTCAATATTTATATCTTTTATAAATTCTTTAACTGCCGGAATTAAATATTCCTTATCTATGGAATTATCTTTAATGACATAAATATCACTTGAACCTAATTTAATAACATCTATTACAGTACCAATTTCCCTCTCTGAAGTATCTAAAACAGTGCAACCTATTATATCAAATATAAAGAATTGATTATCATTTAGTTCAATTTTATCCTCTTCATCTATATATACATCTTGATTTTTAAATTTCTCTACTTCATTAATATTATGGTAGTTATCAAATTTAAGCATAACAATATTATCTATATACCTAACATTTGTAATTTCTACTTTCAATTTATATTCTCCAATATAAATTTTTTTTAATTCATCAAATCGATGTATATCATCTGTAAAGGGTAAAACTTTAACTTCTCCTTTTATTCCATGGGTATTTATAATTTTACCCACTTGAATATAATCCATAATATCACCTATTATTTAAATTCTAAAAAAGGATTTAAGTCCTATTGTAGAATTTCTACTACTACTCTTTTATTCTCCTTTATAGCTGCTGCCTTTACAACTGTCCTTATGGCTTTTGCTATTCTTCCTTGTTTTCCAATAACTTTCCCCATATCTTCAGGCGCAACTCTAAGCTCTATAATAACGGATTGAGTACCTTCAATTTCATTTACCTTTACTTCATCTGGGTTGTCTACAAGAGCTACAGCAATTGTTTCCACTAATTCACCCATATCCTCACCTCCTAGAAAGCTATTACTCAGTAGTATTATTGTCTTCAGTCATTTTTTCATATAAGCCACTTTCTCTAAATAACCTATTTACAGTATCAGTAGGTTTTGCACCATCATTTAACCATTTTGTTGCTTTTTCATCATCAATTTTAACTGTCTTAGGTTCAGTTAACGGGTTATAATATCCAATTTCATCTATGAATCTTCCATTTCTAGGAGCACGGGAATCTGCTACTATAATTCTATAAAAAGGATTTTTCTTTGCACCCATTCTTCTTAATCTAATTTTAACTGCCATTTTCTCACCTCCTCAAAATGTTAACTTTATTTAAAAAACGGCATACCGAAACCGCCTCTTTTTTTCATGGTCTTTTCCATATCAGTAAATTTTTTCATCATTTTTTTAGTTTCTTTAAATTGCTTTAACAATTTATTTACATCTTGAACAGTAGTTCCACTACCTTTAGCAATACGCTTTCTTCTGCTACTATTTATTATAGTTGGATTTTCCCTTTCTTCACTAGTCATAGATTGTATAATCGCTTCTATTTTTACTATTTCTTTTTCATCCACATCTATGTTTTTCATCATCTTTGAATTAACACCAGGAACCATAGCCAATAATTCATCTAGAGGTCCTAGGTTTTTCATTTGATCTAATTGATCTAAGAAATCATCTAAAGTAAATTGTTGTGTTCTAATCTTCTTTTCTAATTCCAAAGCTTTCTTTTCATCTAAAGCACTTTCAGCTTTTTCAATTAAACTTAATACATCACCTTTTCCTAAAATTCTAGATGCCATTCTATCTGGATGGAAAGGTTTTAATTCATCTAATTTTTCACCCATACCAACAAATTTTATAGGTTTTCCAGTTACAGACCTTATTGATAAAGCCGCTCCACCTCGTGCATCACCATCAAGCTTTGTGAGAACTACTCCTGTTAAATCTAATTTATTATTGAAACTTTCAGCTACATTTACTGCATCTTGACCAGTCATAGAGTCTACAACTAATAATATTTCATCTAATTTTATAGCTTCTTTAATTTCTCCCAATTCTTCCATTAAATCATTATCAATATGGAGTCTACCAGCAGTATCTATTATAATTACATCGTTGCCATTTCTTTTACCATGTTCAACACCAGCTTTAGCTATATTTACTGGTTTGTTTTTATCTCCCATTGAAAAAACTGGAACATCTGCCCTCTCTCCAACTACTTCTAACTGTTTAATGGCAGCTGGTCTATATACGTCACAGGCAACTAATAAGGGTCTTTTATTTTCATTTTTCAAGTTATATGCTAATTTACCAGCAGTAGTGGTTTTACCTGCCCCTTGCAAACCACACATAAGTATTACAGTAGGAGGCGTCGAGGAAAAATTAAGTTTACTTTGTTCTTCTCCCATTAGGTTAGTTAATTCCTCGTTAACAATTTTAATTACCTGTTGTCCAGGAGTCAAACTTTCCATAACTTCAGCACCAACGGCTCTTTCTTTTACGCTATTAACAAAATTCTTAACAACTTTAAAGTTTACATCTGCTTCTAAAAGCGCAAGCCTTACTTCTCTCATGGCTACCTTAACATCTTTTTCACTTAATTTACCTTTTCCTGTTAGCTTTCCTAAAGCATTTTGAAGCTTCTCAGATAAACTATCAAACACTATTATGTCACCTCCTGATTATCTTCTATTATTTTTTCTGCCAATGTCTTTATTGCCTTAGCATTATTAACAATCTCTTGGTTATTTAAATCCTCAGCGTCCTTAACAATTACTTTTACGTATTTTAAAATATTATTTACTTCATTAGATACATTTTTAAACTTCTCTACTAACCCTAAATTATTTTCAAAATCATAAAGATTATTTTCTGCCCTTTTTAAACTATCATATACTCCTTGTCTAGTAATACCTAGTTCTTCACCAATTTCACTTAAGGATAAATCATGAATATAGTATAATTCTACAACTGTATATTGGTTTTCACTTAGGAGTTTACCATAAAAGTCAAAGAGTATACCTAATTCCACAATCTTCTCAAACATATATATCACCACAAGTTTACTGTCAAGCTTTTAACTTGACAGTATCATTTTAATATATAATTATCTCTTTGTCAACAAGATATTAATAATTTTAATTAAAAATTGCATCTATGAAGGTATCCGGATTAAATTCTTGGAGATCCTCAATTTTTTCTCCTACTCCTATTAATTTTACAGGTAAATTTAATTCTGATTGTAATGCGATAACTACTCCACCCTTTGCTGTACCATCTAATTTTGTTAAAGCAACTCCTGTTATATCACAGACCTCTATAAATTGTTTAGCTTGTAAAATGGCATTTTGACCTGTTGTTGCGTCTAAAACCAATAATACTTCTTTTTTAGCTTCTTCAAATTCTCTATCAATAACTCTAAATATCTTATTTAATTCATTCATTAAATTCTTCTTATTATGGAGTCGACCAGCAGTATCACAAATTAAAACATCACAATTTCTAGCTTTAGCTGCTTGAATACCATCATATATTACAGCAGCAGGATCAGCCCCTTCACTATGGGCTACAAAATCTACTCCAGATCTATTACTCCATTCTTCTAATTGTTCAATGGCAGCAGCTCTAAAAGTATCACCAGCCGCTATAATTACCTTCTTACCATCATTTTTTAAATTATAAGCTAATTTTCCTATAGTCGTTGTTTTACCTACACCATTTACTCCCACCACTAATATTACTGCTGG
>DATGTQ010000031.1 GCA_035301805.1 Tissierellales bacterium | reverse complement strand
ACTTCATCTGCCTTTTTGGCTTCCCCTATTTGTGGGTTATGTAATAATACTATAATTACTAGAAGTAACAATATGTCACTCAACTTATATTTCCCCATAATTGGTATCCCCCAACCAATGGAATAAATAAATTTTCTTCTTAGTATCTTGCTATTTATATTTTATACAAAGAAAGTATTAATTCCTTTGTGTATTTACTACAAAAAAGATTCCCTTTGAATATTAAGTTCCTTCAAAGAATCCCTATTGGTTGCATATCAGCAGCACAGCATACCAGTAGGGATTCTAGATATTATAAACTCATTTTATTTAAACATACTGTCTTTTAAAGCTCAACCCATCTATTTCTTATCTTTGCAGTTAGGACAATAACCATATATTTCAAGCTTATGTCCCACTATTTCAAAATTAGTATCATTTTCAAGAGAATTTTCATAAACCCCAAGAGGACAATGTCCTATATCTATAGATTTCTCACATTTTATACATACTAGATAATGTTCATGATCTATAAGATTTAATTCATACATAGATATGTTTTCTTTTACTATAGTATGTCTTACTACTATTCCTTTTGATACAAATGTATTTAACACCCTATATATAGTCGACAAACTTATAGATTTATCTACTTTTTTACTTTCCAAAAAAATTTCTTCTGCTGTAAGAGGATCTTTTGCCTGTTTTAATATTTCTAATATAATATTTCTTTGCTTTGTATTTTTAATCCCATGGCTTTTAAAAAACTCCTTATTATCCGTAAATTTGTCCACTTTATCTATCTCCTTTCAGGCAATTTT
This sequence comes from Tissierellales bacterium, assembly GCA_035301805.1. Taxonomy (NCBI): domain Bacteria; kingdom Bacillati; phylum Bacillota; class Tissierellia; order Tissierellales; species Tissierellales bacterium. The sequence goes on along the minus strand of DATGTQ010000031.1, from coordinate 2,410 downwards.
ATACTTCCGTAAAATAAAATCAATTCAACCTCAATTTATTTATAAGGAAAAATACCCCAAAGTAAATAGCATTTATAATTACAATAGTTGCTCCTGTTGGGAAATTTAATATATAGGATATAAAAATTCCTAATATTACACTGGATACTGATATTATAGATGACATTAGTATAGTATCTTTAAAGCCTTTAGATAACTGTAAAGCAGTTACTGTAGGAAAAATAATCATACTTGAAATAAGCATAGTACCAACTACACGTATACCAAGAACCACAGTAATCGAAGTTAATACAGATATTAAATAATTCATATATTTAGAATTTAATCCTATAACAGTTGCAAACTCTTCATCATAAGTTATAGCAAATAAACTATTGTAGAAAAACAAAGTTACAAATATAACTACAATAGATAATATTATTGAAAGTATTACATCTAATTTACTAATGACTAATATACTTCCAAAGAGATAGGAAAATAAATCTATATTAAAACCTTGGGCTACACTAGTAATTAAAACTCCAACTGCTACAGCAAAAGATGACATTAATGCTATAGCAGCATCTCCATGTAAATCAGCTTTTTCATTAAGTTTCAATATTAAAAAAGATGAAAGAATTACTAAAGGAATAGATACTACTAATGGTGATTTATTTAAAAGAAGTGCAATGGCAATTGTCGCAAAGCTTACATGGGCTAATCCATCACCAATCATAGAATATTTCTTTAATACAAGAAATATTCCTAAAAAAGAGCAGGATACAGCAATTAGTGAGCCTACTAAAATTGCTCTTAATATAAAATCCGATTGTAATGCTTCTATTATCATAGAAATAATATTTTCCATTTATATACCTCCAGTAATTCTATTCCCCTGTATATATTCCAAAATATTTAGCCATTGATTTTGAATGGCGAAAATCATTGTAGCTACCGTAAAAAATAATTCTGTTATTTAAATATAATATTTTATTTACATACTTTTCTATAGAAACAATATCATGGGATACAAGTATTATAGTGACATTTTCATCATTTAGCTCTTTTAGAATACTATAAAACTCTTCTCTTATTCCAGGATCTAATGCACTAGTAGGTTCATCTAAAATTAATATACTAGGATTAGCTACCATAGCCCTAGCTAATAATACTCTTTGTTGTTGTCCTCCCGATAGATTTCCAATTTTCTTATCTTTCAATTTCTCTATATTTAATTTATCAAGTGTTCTATCCACTCTTTCATAATCATCTTTTGAATAAAACTTAGCTCCTGTTTTCTCTAATAGTAATCCAGTAGCCACAATTTCTTTTACAGTGGCAGGAAATAATCTATCATTCATAACTCCCTTTTGAGGAACATAACCTATAGAATTTTTTCCTAAAATATCATGATTGAATTTAATTTGACCTTTAGAGTGTTTTATAAGGCCTAATAAAATTTTAATTAATGTTGTTTTACCAGATCCATTAGGCCCAACTATACCTATATAATCTCCCTTTTCTACTTCAAAACTAATATCTTTTAACACTTTATTTTTACCATAATTAAAATTTAAATCTTTTATAGTTATTATATTATTCATCATATAACAACCCCTGTTTCAACTTTTCTAAATTATCTTCCATTATTTCTATATAGGATATACCCGATTCTAATTCTTCCTTTGACACATTATGAGCACCATGTAATAGCATCATTTCCGCCTCCGTTTGTTCTGATATAATCTTTGCTATTTTAGGGTCAATTAATTCTTCATAATATATTACATTCATTCCTGAAGATTTCATGTTTTGGATCAATTCTGTAATTCTCTGAGGTGTAGGTTCTGCATTTGGTGTAAAACCATTATAAGGTGAGATATAATCTAAACCATAACGTTTAGCAAAATATCCAAAAGCAAAATGCCCTCCATAAATAATTGTTTTATGCTCAGTTTTTTCAAAGGTTTCAGTAAATTTCTTATCTAATTCTGCTAATTTTTCTTTATATACATCCCCATTTTCCCTATAGAAATCTTCATTATTCTTATCTACTTTTACTACAGCTTCTACTATATTATCCACCATCTCTTGTGCATATACAGGATTTAACCATATATGGGGATCCTTCCCACCATGATGATGTCCATCATCATTTTCATGACCTTTATGCCCTTTTTCCTGGTCATAATACTCATGGTCATCCTCATCTATAAGTTCTATGTCTTCACTTAAATCAACAACAGTAATATTATCTTCACCAACATTTTTTATTACCTTTTCTGCCCAGGGCTCCATATATTCTCCTGTATAAATAAAGACATCCGCCTTCTTTATTTTGCTAATATCCTGTGGAGTAGGTTCATAGGAATGGGCTTCTACTCCTGGTGGAAGTAATAGGTCAATTTCCCCTTTATCCTTTACAATTTCC
>DATGTQ010000030.1 GCA_035301805.1 Tissierellales bacterium | reverse complement strand
CTATTCAGCCAAATAAATTTTCGCGTCTCAATAAAACTTATGCTAAAATCCAATAGTGCACCAATAATACCTATAGTAATCATTCCAACCATAACCATATCAATTTTAGCCAACTCGTAGGCATGAGTAATTAAATAGCCTAAACCTGCCAAACTTCCTGGCAACATTTCTGCAGAAACAAGACTAGTCCATGCACTGCCCAGACCAATACGCATACCATTAAAAATAGTTGGTGCTGCCCCCGGAATTAATATCTTAAAAAAAATATCAAAATCACTGGCTCCTAAAACCCTAGCTGATTCTATAAAGGTTTCAGGTACTTGTCTAATTCCGTGTATAGAACTAGTTACAATGGGAAAAAAGGCTCCTAAAAATATAATGAACATCATTGATAATTTAAAGTTATTTAAATATGTATACCATACTCCATGTTCAATATCAAAAACAGTAGCAAGACTTGACACCCCAAACCAAGCTAATACTAAAGGAACCCATGCTACCGGAGGAATAGGCCTAAATAAACTTAATAATGGATTTATTATCTTATAAGCAGTATCATTATATCCCATTAATATACCAATGGGAAGTGCAATTATAAGAGCTATAATATAACCAAGCATAACCCGTATCAAACTAATTAAAATATTAATCCCTAAAGAACCTAAGCCTATCATATCCTTCGTTGGCTTTGTAAAATGTTGCAATACAGATGATAATTGAGGCAATATTAATTCATTGTCGATTAGTTTTGCCCCATAAATCCATAATATAAAAACAATTAGGGGACCAACTATTGATTTTCCTATCCTTGAGAAAACTTTTTTCATTCTAATCTCTCCATTTAAGTACAAGAAAAACCTTTAGATATTAATATTAGAAGTTTTTCTTGTACTTTATTGATATTTATTTTCCGATAATTAATCTTTTAAAAAGGTAAAATTATAAAACTCATCTTTTATATCTTCAAATTCACCTTTTTCTAGTTTTCCATCAAATTTACCTAATTCTTTTAATAGATCGTAATAAATTTCTACTCCTTCTAACCATTTATCTGAAACCTGTGTTGTATATACTATGGATGCTGATTTAATTGCCTCTTCTGGTACACCGATTATCTCAGCAAATATATCCACTGCCTCATCTTCATTTTCATTTATCCAATCTGCACTATAGGTAAATAAATCTACTAACGCTTCAAAAACTTCAGGGTGTTCAGATATTACATCAGCTCTCCCTGCTAGTACACAACAAGGAAAATCATACCATTGTCCCTCTGGTGGAAATTCATCTAGGTTTAAAGCGATTGATCCAATCTCTTCAACTTCAGCAGCCTCTGGATAATGAGAGGGCGCCACCCATGCATCTACTTGATCCCCCTGAAAAGCTGACAATAAATTTTTTGCCCCCTTTAAATCAACTAATAATACATCAGCATCTACATCATTAGGGTTTTCTGTAACCTTTATATCTGCTTGTCTTAAAGCTGTTTCAATGACAATCCTTGGAGCAGATACTGGTGAATGATAACCTATCCTAACTGGTTTTTCTGATTCTAAAATATATTCTGCTACTTCATCCCAATTATTTAATTCTATTCCTTTTGGAAATACTAGACCAATTCCATCTACATGAACTGGACATAGTACTTGTACATCTGTACCTTGATCCTTTGCTGATAACATACCTGTAACAGAATTCAGGGCACAATCAAGTTTACCTTGTCCAAGCATTACTGCCGACTCTGAACTACCTTTAGTAACCATAGTATTTATTACGGCTAAATTTTTATCATCTTTATAAAGTTCATACTGTTCTTTTTCAATAACTGGTTTTAACCATATCCCTGAGTCTTTAAACTCCTCGCCTTTAGAAGCAGCAACCAACATAACACCTGCATGTAGGTCAAAATCCCAAGCCATATTTAAAACAGGAACCTCTCCTTTGTTATTAGTACTTTCATTTGAAGCTACTGATTTCTCTGTTTCATTTTTGCCACATCCCGTGGAAAGACTTAGTAATAGCGTTAATACAATAAAAATAGAAACTACCTTTTTTCTCAATTTTATTTCCCCTCCTATATAAATTAATTATATTTATGTTAATAAGTTGACAATCTATCTAGTATAAACACCATCAATCAGTATATACATTATTAAACACTATGTCTAATTAAATATTTCTATATTTTAAAATTGTTTATAAGTATAATTTATTGTTAGGACTATTCTAAATATATATTTGTATCCTTAGGTATGCCTTACAAATAAGTTTGATATCGTACATTCATTTAGATTTTCAAACTTAAAAGCTTCTTTATATCTAGATAGTAACTTTAAAAAACAGATCTTATTCTTCCATAGATTATCCTTAAATTATGTTAACAAAATTTTAATAAGTTTTTCAGTTTATGATGTCATTTCAACTGATACTTTTAAGAAGTACACTCAATTAGTGGTAGAAATAATGAATTGAATAAATTTGCTCAACCCATTACTATTATAGAAGTTAATAGCTTCACAAAATTTAATATTGATGAAAATTTCTTCAACTTAATCCCTTTATATAATTATGTTAATAGTGCTAAGCTAATTAGGTAAGGTCACTTACTACTATCTCTAGTTTGGCTATATCATCAAACTTTCTCTCAACTATATTGTAGATACCTTAGATTCATTATAACCCCTATTATAGACCTTATATTAAGCCACTGTGAATTGGATATAAGTGCATTTTATTTCATAATTCTAGCTATTCTTTTTATATTTTTTCCTACAATTATTTTCGCTAACATTTATATCTGGTAATAATCAATAATAAATTGACATAAATATTATAAACTAGGGAAAACAGTTTTCCTATTATTTATAAATGAAAAAGGATATAGAAAATATTTCAATGGCATTACAAAATGTAAGACTATAGTACTGCCACCTAAATTAAAGTATATAAAAACTCCTTTTAGCTAGTTATTAAACCTGCTAAGAGGAGTTTTTATATTTTATCCGTCGTACATTTTTAAGTATTCCTCAGTTAAAGTAGATAAACCCATCATATTATAAACTTCAACTGGATTAAACATCTTATCTCTATGTTTTAACGTGTGTTCATCTTCTATTAAATCACATAACATATCATACATTGACTTAGCTGCTATAGCCATAGTTGATACTGGATATAGACCTATTCGATAGCCAAGTTTTTTAATATCTTCTATAGGAAGATTGGCAGCTACTCCTTTTTCATTCATATTTATAAGAAGTTTAATTTTAGATTTTTTGGCCACAATTTCAAGCTCTTCTTTTGACTTTATTCCATCTACGTATGCATAATCAGCACCAAGTTCTTTTGCCCTATTTATTCTATTGATAGCTTCATCTACTCCATCCGTCATATTAGTAATAGTTCTAAAAATTATTATAAAATCCTCAGACACATTTTTTCTAATAGCTTTGATTTTAGGAGCAGTTAAAGCCCATGATAAAGCTTCTTTATTTGTTGTTGGCGTAGTTTGTGGTAGTACTTGATCATCTACTTGCATACCACATAGTCCTAAGCTTTCAAAAGTTTTAGCTGTATTTCCTACATGTATAGCATTACCAAATCCATTGTCTGCATCTGATATTAATGGTATATCTATAGTAGAGGTTATTTTTTCAATGGTGTTAGAAAATTCAGCTAGGTTAAGGAAACCTATATCAGGTTTTCCAAGATTAGCTACGGATAATGCACCTCCTGAAAGGAAGACAGTTTTTGCTCCTGCTTTTTCAGCTAGTTTGGCTGAAAGACAATCGTAAACTCCAGGTAAAACTAAAAATTCATTTTCATCTAGTGTTTTTCTTAAAAGTTTTTTATTGTCCATACTATCATCTCCTATAACTTAATAAATAATAACACAAGATATTGTAGTAATAATCCAGAATATTATGGCTAATGGAATACCAGCTTTCATATAATCTTGAAAATCATAGCCGCCAGCTTCCCAAACTAAAAGATTAGGACCAGTTCCAAAAGGTGTACATAATGCAGCAGATGCTGATATAGCAATTGCCATGACCACTCCCCTTGGATCAACATTAGCAGATTGGGCGACTAATATTCCCATAGGAACTAATATTGCTGTTAATGAAGTATTCATTAAAAATTGAGTAAGTATTATAGTTATACCGGAGACTGCAGCATATAACAATATTGGAGATAGATTATCTAAATGAGTAGACAAACCTCCTACAATATAATCAGCTGCCCCTGTTTCTATTAAGGCCTTACTTAGAGGGAAAATCCCAGCTACTAGAAATAATGTTGTTACACTAAATGAATCTACAGCTTCTTCTACAGTGATACAATTAGTAAGTACTACTAATAATGCACCTAGTGCAGCTGCTAAATGCATAGGAAGTAATTGACTTGCCATACAATATATAATAAATATGAAGACAACTGAAACTATTATCATTTTCTTTGGATTTTTTTCAGCTAATTCTGGTAGATTGTCTTCAACAATATCCTTTGTAGGCATCAATTTTATTCCAAAAAAGTACATGTAAATTAAACCTGCAATAGTAATAGGTATACCAATCTTTGCAAATTCAAAGAAACCAAAGCCTTGGTAGCCTGCATCTACGAGTAGACCATTTGCTACAATATGAGGGGTAGTACCAATTAGAGTAATAGATCCACCAAGAGATGCAAAGAATGCTAGTGACATCAATACTTTTGATAATGGTATTTTTGCTTTTTTAGCCATAGAACTAACAATTGGAATAAGACAACCAGTAGTACCAGTATCATTTAAAAAAGCAGATAATCCTGCAGCTACTACACCTGAACCCATCATTATACCTTTTTCACTTGTTCCTAACAAACCTATTAGTTTTTCACCAATTAAATCTGCAAGGCCTGTTTTAAATATTGCAGCACCTATAACTAATAAACTCATAAAAAATATTACTGTTGTATTTGCAAAGTCAGCAAAAGCTTCTTTTGCATCAAGAATTCCAAGTAATGCTAGGGTAATTGGAATGCCTGCACCTATTAATATTGGATGTACTGGTTTCCAAATTAATAGGACAATTGCTGCAATAAATACTACAATTGCTAATATTGCTTGTGTTGTCATAAAATCACCCCTTTATTTTGATTTATTTAATATAGAAATTATAGAATTACTCATAAACTTTACACCTATTTCTATACTTTTCTCATCAAATATAATTTCTGAATTATGAAGTGGAAGCTTTGAATCTTCTGTATCGTTATGTGTACCTAGTCTAATAAGGGCACCGGGAGCTTTATTTAAATAGAAAGCAAAATCTTCACTTCCCATAGATGGGGTATTTAACCACCTTATATTTTCCTGCCCAATTGAATTTGACGAATTTTTTCTAAGTATATCAATAATATGAGAATCATTAATTACTGGAGGAGCAATATTTTCATATTTAACATCTGCTACAGCACCAAAACTTTCTGCTTGATATTTTATTAAAGATTTAATTTTTTCTTCAATATATTTATCAACCTCAGAACTTAAAGTTCTTACAGTACCTTCAGCAGATGCACTATTTGGTATTATATTAGATGTATTACCTGCTATAAGTTTGCCAAAAGATATAACAGCTGAATCAATAGGTGCAATATTTCTTGCTACTATAGATTGAATAGACGTAATTATATATGACGATGCTACAACTGGATCAATTCCTCTGTGAGGATGAGCAGCATGCCCACCTTTTCCTGTAATTTTAAAATTAATATTGGAACTAGATGCCATCATTGACCCTTTTTTTAATCCTATAGTTCCTACAGGAAGATCTGGCCATGTGTGCATAGCAAGTATATAATCAATTTTAGGATTTTCTAAAACTCCAGATGTTATTACTTCTTTAGCACCAGTAAAGTTCTCTTCTCCACTTTGAAATATAATTCGAATATTACCTTTTAAATTATCTTTGAATTTATTAAGAGTTAAGGCTGTTCCATAGAGAACTGTAGCATGGATATCATGGCCACAGGCATGCATAATGTTTTCATTTTTAGAGGAAAAACTCAAGCCAGTTTTTTCTTCAATAGGTAAAGCATCAATATCAGCTCTATATGCTACAGTTTTACCAGGTTCACTTCCTTTAATAAGGGCTGTTACATTAGTACTGGAGTCAATCTTTTCAGCTTCAATACCATTTTCTAAGAGCTTTTTTTGAATGAAATTTGATGTTTCAATTTCATAGTTACTTATTTCTGGATTCCTATGAATTTTTCTTCTCAAAGAAATTAATTCAGGGAGTATTTCTTGTAGATAATTATCGATTTTTCCATTCATAAAAACCACCTCTCATATAATGTATTTAGACTTCTTTTTTAGTGTTCTAAACACATTTATTTTTATTTTTATTTCCTTTTCATTTCTTCCTTGACATATTGTCAAATTATTTTATATTATGTATAATAACTCGTCTTAAGATTTCCATATTAGTAAGATTATTATATACTGTGCTGTATATAATATACAATTTATATTGTGTATGAAAAGTTATTTATAAATTTAATTGAATATAATAAGAATTATTTGAAAATTGTTTTCTTAACATTTAAATAATTTTAATATGTTATGAACCAATTTAGCATATAATTAATTTGTTATCCAATATAAAAAAGTAATACCCATTATAACATCAATGTTATAATCTGTTAGGGAGTGATTATATGTGCAAAATTCAAGGCGATTATATAGTGGAAATTGCAAAACAAAGAAGCTTTTCAAAAGCTGCAGAAAAACTATTTATTACACAACCATCCTTGAGCCGATACATTATTAATTTAGAAGAAAACTTGGAAATAGAGATTTTTGACAGATCAAAATCTCCTATTGAAGTAACAGAGGCTGGAGAAAAATTAATCGAATATATTTATAAGCATAAAGAGCTTAAAAATGACTTAATGTCAGAATTAGCTTTATTGAAAAGTAATAAAAAAGCTGAATTAAAAATTGGAATTGTACCATGGAGAGTACCAATTTTCCTACCTAAGATTATGCCTGAATTTATAAAACAACACCCAAATATTGATGTTATACCCGTAGAAGGTGTTTCCCCAAAACTAGAGAGTCTAGTATTAGAAGATAAAATTGACGTATGTGTAATAAATGGCCCAGGAACAAATGAAGGTTTAGAATACCAAGAATTAAATTCAGAAAATATAATTCTGGTAGTACCAAGAAATTCACAAATTGCAAAACAGGACTATAAATTTAATAAGGAACAGCATACAAATCTAGTTATAGATATGAAGGATCTTGAAAATGAAAAGTTTATTCTTTTAATGAAAAACTTTAGACTAGGCAAGATATCAAGAGACATATTTAAATATCATAATATTAATCCAAAAGAAATTATAGAGGTTTCAAATATGAGTACAGCAATAAGTATGACTTCAGTAGGTTTAGGCCTGACATTTATGCCAGAATCTGGTGTAGATAGACAAAAGATTAGTGATGAATGTCCTCTTTATTATTCTATAGGGGAACCAAGCTATAATTTTCCTCTTATGATTGCATATAAAAAAGAAGAGTATTCTAATACTAATGTGAGAAAATTTGTTGACTTCGTTATAGAAAATTATAAAACATTTTAATATATTACTACAATAATACTATTAAGCTCTAATCAAATTGGATAATTCCTATTAATTCGTAACGGTCTACAAAATCTAATATTGCTTCGGCAGTATATTCAATGGTTCTTGTATTTAATACTATATTGTCATAGACAGCTTTTCCTTCTATTTCTACTGAAATATATGAAAGTAAATATAAATACAGTTAAAGACCACTTATAGAAAATATAAGAGCTTTATTATATTCTATTTTAGTTAAATAATTAAATAATCCAATCTTTAGTAAAAGCATTATTGTCAAAACACATGTTTTACCTCCAGTTCTAAACTCTATATCATTATTAATTACACTATTTTGAAATGATTTCCAATAGATAAAAAGAGGAAAGTCTATTAATCTTCTATAGGAGGACCAGTATGAAAAAATATAGAGAATCAGGATGAATAACTGATTCTCTATATCTTCTTCTTATTAATTATAATATTATCCATTATTTTTTTTACGTTATTAATATTAACTTTACCTGTTTCTGGTTCCATTGCATTAGCTGTACCACAAGCAGCACCCATTTTTAATAGAGATTCTAAATTATAATCCCTAAGTAAAGATACTGCAAAACCAGCTATCATCGAATCTCCAGAGCCAACAGGGTTTACAACTTTTATTTCTGGAACCCCTATTTTATAACTGTGGTCACCACAAAATGCTATAGCTCCCTCTTTCCCAAGAGATACTACAACTATTTTTATGCCTTTTCCTAATAATATTTTAGCTGCGTTAGTAATTTCTTCTTCTTTAGTTACAGGCTGTCCTACTAAATTTTCTAATTCTTCTTTATTTGGTTTTACTAAAAAGGGTCCAGCTTCTATTCCTTGTTTTAAGGCTTCACCACTAGTATCTAAAATAAACTTTTTACCTTGCTTTTTAGCCATTACAATTAAATGTTTATAGGTTTCTGCTGGCATTCCTTCAGGTAGACTACCTGAGGCACATATTACTTCTGCCTTTTCAATAAGATGGCTATAAATATCATAGAATTTTAAAGTTTCTTCTTTAGATATTAATGGTCCTTTTTCTAATATTTCTGTTTGGCTATCATCATCAGAAAGGATAGCTAAACAACTTCTCGTTTCTTCATTAATGGATATAAAATTTTGTTTTATTCCCACGACATCTAAACTTTCTTCAATATATTCACCACTTTTTCCACCTAAAAAACCTGTAGCCATAACAGGCTCTTTAAATGATTCTACAACTTTAGTTACATTTAGCCCTTTACCACCAGGAGTATATTGAAAATTATTAACTCTATAAATTCTGCCTTTTTCAAATCCATTAATAATATACCTTCTATCTATAGAGGGATTTAAAGTAATAGTTAAAATCAAAATTACTACCTCCTATTATGCTTTGTTTTGACTTCCACATATTTTAATTTTATCCATAACTACATTCTTTACGGCTACTTTACCAGGAGTTAAGTATTTTCGTGGATCATTGGCTAATGGGTTTTCTTTGAAAAACCTTTTAACTTCTTCAGCAAAAGGTGCTTTTAATTCTGTAGCAATATTTACTTTGCAAATACCATTTTCTACAGCCTTTATTATATCTTTAGCTGATATTCCTGAAGCTCCATGTAGTACTAAAGGAACATTTATTATTTCATTCATTTTTATTAATCTTTCAAAATCTAGTTTTGGCTCTATTTTATATACTCCATGGGCAGTACCAATAGAAACTGCTAAAGAATCAACTTTTGTTTTTTCTACGAATTCTAAGGCCCTATTAGGGTCTGTATAGGCTGCATCTTTTTCTTCAACCTTTATATCATCTTCTTCACCGCCAACTCTACCTAATTCTGCTTCTACAGTTACATTGTATTTATGTGCAAATTCTACTACTTCTTTAGTTATCCCAATATTATCTGCATAATCTTTTAATGAAGCATCTATCATTACTGATTTATAACCTGCTAATATACATTTTTTTAAATAGTCAACATCAGTACAATGATCTAAATGTAGGGCAATAGGAATATTATTTTCTTTAGCTCCTGCCTTTGCCATTGCAACTAAATAATTCATTCCTGCATAATCGACAGTACCAGGAGTAGTGGCAAGTATTACAGGAGATTTCATTTCCCAAGCCCCTTCTAAAACAGCTTGCATAGTTTCTAAATTGTGTATGTTAAAGGCTGGAACAGCATACTTATTCTTCTTTCCATCTAATAGCATTTCTTTTGTTGAAATTATATCCATAGTATTCTACCTTCCTTTACCAAAAATTATTTTGTTGATATCTCTAAAGTCTTCCCAGGGTATACAATCTATATCATTGTCTTTGCAGTAGTCTAATAAACTATCTTTAGCAAAA
>DATGTQ010000029.1 GCA_035301805.1 Tissierellales bacterium | reverse complement strand
AAAATTTTAAAAGATTTAGAAGTACCTCTAAATAAAAAAATAAGACTAATCTTTGGTACTAATGAAGAAACAAACTGGGGTTGTATGAATTATTACTTCAAACATGAAGAAGCTCCTGATATAGGATTTACACCTGATGCTAACTTTCCCGTAATTCATGGTGAAAAAGGTATAATTAATTTTGATTTGGTGCAAAAATTAAATAGCAATTCATGTGGGAACATCGTATTAGAAAGTGTTGAAGGTGGAAATGCTCCTAATATGGTTCCAGACTATTGCACAGCTATATTGAAGGTAAAGTCAGATGATATTTTTGCTATTGAAGAAAAGTTTAATAGTTATATAAAAAACACTGAATATCCTCTATCTATTGAAATTAAAGATGATAGGATTAAAATAAGTGGAGAAGGAATATCAGCTCACGGTAGTACTCCGGAAAAAGGACATAATGCAATATCCTATGTAATGAAATTTTTAGGAGAAGTCTTAAATGGAGATTGTGATGTATGTAAATTTATTAAGGTATATAATGATAGAATCGCTTTTAAACATCATGGTGAAGGTATAGGTTGTGGTTTTAAAGATGAAATATCTGGAAAGCTTAGCTTTAATCCTGGTGTTATAGAAGGAAATAAAGATGAAATTAAATTAACTATTAATGTTAGGTATCCTATTAAATCTTCAAGTAAAGAAGTATACGATGGTATAAGAGAAAATCTAAAAGATACAAATGTAAAATTAATAGAAAGGGATGGGGAATCTAAACCTTTGTATATGCCTAAGGATCATCCTCTTGTAGAAAAGTTGATGAAAGTTTATAAAGAGGCAACAGGAGATATTGACAGTGAACCAATAACTATAGGTGGGGGAACCTATGCAAGAGCTATGGATAATGCAGTAGCCTTTGGACCTGTTTTTCCAGGACAAAAAGAGCTTGCTCACCAAAAAGATGAATATATCTCTATAGATAATTTAATGAAATTAACTGAAATTTATGCAAGAGCATTGTATGAGTTAACAAGATAAAGTTTCATCTGAACCCCTATATTTAAAATATAGGGGTTCTAGTCTTATAATGTATTTGCAAGAATGAAGATTTTTTATTTGAAACATATGAATAAGTCTGTTTTAATAATAAAATCATTGACATTATCTTTTAAATAGCATATAATAATTAAAGAAAGCAAATACAGGAACAAGTAGAAGTATCCGCTTCTCACCTTATAGCTAAAGCTCATAAGGTTAAAACTACAAAGATAATGTCTTTGACTATTTTTTGTGAACTAAGCGGGTATTTTATACCCGTTTTTTTATTTAAAATTTTAGGAGGTGTCTTAATATTAAAGAACTTCAGGTTAATGAAGAAATAAGAGATAGGGAAATACGCCTTATTGATGTTGATGGTACTCAGTTAGGAATAGTTAATAGTAGAAAGGCTGTGCAAATGGCCTATGATAAAAAATTAGATTTAGTAAAGGTTGCTCCAAATTCTCGACCACCAGTATGTAAAATAATGGACTATGGGAAGTATAAGTATGAAATGGCTAAAAAAGAAAAAGAAGCAAAGAAAAATCAAAAAGTAATGAACGTAAAAGAAGTAAGGTTTTCTCCAAATATCGAAGAACATGATTTAAATGTTAAAGCCAATAGGGGAATAGACTTTCTAGAAAATGGTGATAAAGTTAAAGTAAGTGTAAGATTTAGAGGTAGAGAATTAGGACATACTAATAAAGGAAAAATGGTACTAGAACAATTTATAGAACTAACTTCAGATTATGGAGTTGTGGATAAAAAACCTAAAATGGAAGGAAGAAACATGGTTATGTATCTAGTTCCAAAGACGGAATAAAAAAAGGAGGTAATCGATATGCCTAAAATGAAATCTCATAGAGGAGCTGCAAAAAGGTTTAGGAAAACTGGTACAGGAAAATTAAAAAGAGGAAAAGCTTATAAGAGTCATAAAACCGGAAAAAAATCCCCTAAGAGAGTTAGAAACTTAAGAAAAACTGCTATGGTTAGCAAGGGAGACCATAAAAGAATAAAAGACCTATTACCATACTAATTAAAATTGTAATAATATAGCAGAAGGAGGTAGTTTACAATGGCAAGAGTAAAAGGAGCAGTTAATGCCAGAAAAAAACATAAAAAAGTTTTAAAACAAGCTAAAGGATATTATGGTGCTAAAAGCAAATTATATAGAACAGCAAATCAAGCTGTAATGAAATCATTAGACTATGCTTATATAGGACGTAAACATAGAAAAAGAGATTTTAGAAAACTTTGGATTTCAAGAATAAATGCTGCCACTAGATTAAATGGCATGAATTATAGCACATTTATCAGTGGGCTTAAAAGAGCTAATATAGAGATAAATAGAAAGATGTTATCAGAAATGGCTATACATGATCCTGAAGGTTTTTCAAAATTAACAGAAATAGCAAAAGAAGCTTAATGATAAAAGTTCCGATTTCGGAGCTTTTATTTTTTGTACATATTTTGTATATGTCCATATATAATATAGTCTTAGTGATTTTTATATTATTGATATTTAAGGGGATAATATCAATATACAAGAAGGGAGAGACTATAGTATGGAACGAATTATTATTATAGGTTGTGGTAGATTTGGTTTAAATGTAGCTAAGACTCTTTATGGTCTAGGAAATGAGGTTATGGTTGTTGATATTAATGAAGAGAAAATAAAAGAAATAGCTAATAATGTAACTCATGCAGTTCAAGCCGACGTAATGGACGAATTTATATTAAATAAATTGGGAATTAGTGACTTTGATGTAGCAATTATTAGTATTGGTTCTAATTTAGAAGCATCTATAATGGCTACTCTAATGGCTAAAGAACTTGGTGTAAAGAAAGTTATCGCTAAAGCTAGAAGTGAAGCTCATGGTAAAATTTTATCAAAAATTGGAGCGGATAAAATTATTTTTCCCGAAAGAGATATGGGAATTAGATTAGCTCATAATTTAGTTTCTGCGAATATCCTGGATTTTATTGAATTATCCCCTGAATATAGTATAGTAGAAATAGTAGCCATGAAGGGATGGAAGAATAAGAAACTAAAGGAATTACATCTTCCCACTGAATATGGTATAAATGTAATGGCTATTAAAAGAGGAAAAAACATAAATGTTTCCCCTTATGCCGATGATATAATAGAAGAAGGAGATATTTTAGTAGTAATAGGAAATACGAAAGATATAAGGAGAGTAGAGAGAAATGCAGGAAAATAATAAATATAAAAAAATTACTAGTTCTTCTAACCCTGTAATCAAAAATATTAAAAGTTTATATAGAAAAAAATCCAGGTGGAATCAAGAAAGATTTATAATTGAAGGTGTTAAATCCGTAGAGGAGTTATTAAAAGAAGAAAATTTAATAGATTATATAGTATATTCTAATAAATTACTTGCTGTAAATGAAGGAGTGGATTTACTAGATAAAATAGATAAGAAAGATATAGAACTTGTTCATGTATCCGACAATCTTTTTAAAGAAATAACAGATGTAGAAAATCCTCAAGGAATTATGGCCATAGTTAAATTTAATTTAGTATCTTTTAAAGACATATTAAAAAATAAAGACTTTTTAATATATTTAGATGAAGTAGCGGATCCAGGGAATATGGGAACCATTATAAGGACTGCTGATGCTTTTGGAGCAAGTGGAATAGTTGTGTCTGAAGGCTCTGTAGATATTTATAATCCTAAGGTAGTTCGGGCATCAATGGGCTCAATTTTCCATGTTCCATTATGTTATGTAAATGATGAAAGGGAAATTTTTGAAGCTTTTAAAAGAGAAAAGATTACTATATTAGCTACGTCATTGAAAAGTGATAAATTTATACATGAAGTAGAATTAGGAGAAAACACTGTGCTAATAATAGGCAATGAGGCGAGAGGGGTTTCTGAAGCTTCTATAGCCAATGCAGATGAATTAGTAAAAATCTATATGTCTGGAGAAGCGGAATCTTTAAATGCTGCTATAGCAGCCTCTATTGTAATGTATGAAGTGGCAATTAATAGAATTAATGAAGCTTGTACTTTGCAAGGTTAAGTGCTATAATTTAATAAATAGTTTTAGAAATTTCGACCTTAATTTTATAATTAGGTCTTATTTTTTATACAACCCTAGGAAAGGAGTTAAAGTATGAAGGAAAAATTAATACAAATAAAAGAAGAAGCTTTATCAGATATAGAAAACATGAAGGATTTAGAAGAATTAGAAAAATTAAGGATAAAACTTTTAGGTAAAAAAGGAGAGTTAACAAAAGTACTTAGGGATATGGGAAAGGTTCCAAAAGAATCTAGACCAATTGTAGGAAAAATGGCAAATGAAGTTAGAGAAGATATAGAGAAAGAAATTTCATCTTCAAAAGAAAAATTTAAAGAGCAACGTAAAATAGCAAGATTAGAAAAGGAAAGAATAGATATATCTATATCCCAAGATAAATTAAAATATGGACATATTCATCCACTTATGAAGACAATTAAAGAATTAGAAGACTTATTCATGAGTATGGGTTTCTCTGTAGTTTATGGTCCTGAAGTTGAAACTGTTGCAAACAATTTTGATGCTTTAAATTCACCAGAAGATCACCCCTCCAGGGATATGACTGATACTTTTTATATTACTAAGGATATACTTTTAAGAACTCATACATCCCCAGTTCAAATAAGGGTTATGAAGGAAATGGAACCCCCTATAAAAATTGTATCGGCAGGTAGAACTTTTAGATTTGATGATGTAGATGATACTCATTCACCTATGTTTCATCAATTAGAAGGATTGGTTATAGATGAAAATATAAATATGGCTAATCTTAAGCAAACTATAGATATCTTTATAAAAGAATTATTCGGTAAAGATATGAAAACTAGATTTAGGCCCCATTACTTCCCTTTTACTGAGCCTAGTGCAGAAGTAGATGTATCCTGTTTTGATTGTAAGGGTAAAGGATGTCCTACATGTGATGGAACTGGTTGGAGTTTAGAATTATTAGGTTGTGGCTTAGTACATCCAAAGGTATTGGAAAACTGTGGAATAGACTCTGAAAAATACTCTGGTTTTGCTTTTGGAATGGGAGTAGATAGGATTGCAATGGTTAAATATAATATAGATGATATTAGGCTTTTATTTGAAAATGATATGAGATTTTTAAAACAATTTTAGCTGAAATAAAGGAGGTATTGTAATGTTAGTACCAGTAAAATGGTTAAAAGAATATGTGGATTTAGATGTGGAAACAAAAAAATTAGCAGATGAACTAACTTTATCAGGTTCCCATGTAGAATCTATTATATCCTTAGATAGAAATATAGAAAATATTGTAGTAGGTAAAATTTTAACTATAGAAAAACATCCAAATGCAGATAAATTATTATTACTAAAGGTAGATATAGGCTCTGAAAAACTTCAAATTATTACAGGAGCTACAAATATTAGAAAAGGGGATTATGTACCTGTAGCTTTGGTAGGGGCAATATTGCCAAATAATATTAAGATAAAAAAATCTAAACTTAGGGGTATTGATTCCTTTGGAATGCTTTGTTCTTTTGAAGAATTGGGCTTTGATAATAGTGTAATTCCTAAAGAACAGAAGGATGGTATTCTTATTTTAGATAAGGAATATCCTCTTGGGGAAGATATAATAAAGGTACTTAAATTATATGGAGAAGTAATAGAGTTTGAAATTACACCAAATAGGCCAGATTGTTTAAGTATTATTGGAATGGCTAGAGAAACTAGTGCTACATTTAATAAAACTTTAAACTATCCTAAAATAGAATTAGAAGAAGAAGTAAAGAATATTAATAATTATATAGAAAGTATAGAAATTTTAAATAAGGATTTATGTCCTAGATATTATTCTAGAGTAATAAAAGATGTTATAATTGAGCCATCACCTTTGTGGTTACAATTAAGACTTATGGAAGCGGGAGTAAGACCTATAAATAATATTGTAGACATAACTAATTATGTTATGCTAGAACTAGGTGAACCACTTCATGCTTTTGATATAGATAAGATTGAAGATAAAAAGATATATATAAGGCCAGCTAAAGAAAATGAGAAGATAAGAACTATTGATAATATAGAAAGAAAACTTGATTCTTCTAATTTAGTAATTGCAGATGAAAAAAAACCTATTGCTATAGCTGGTGTAATGGGTGGTTTAAATAGTGAGGTAACAAAAGATACTAAAACTATTTTAATAGAAGCAGCTAATTTTAATAAGAAAAATGTTCGAATTACTTCCAAAAAATTAGGATTAAGAACAGAGGCTTCAGCAAGGTTTGAAAAAGGTATAGACGTAAATTTAGCAGAAATTGCATGTAATAGAGTTTGTCAACTAATTGAAGAAATAGGTGTTGGAAAAGTTGTTAAAGGGTACATAGATGTATATGAAAGGAAAGAAGAAAAAATATCAATAAATCTGAAACCAGAAAGAGTAAATAAAATGCTTGGCATTGAAATAACAACAAAAGAGATGATTGATATTCTTCATAGTTTAGAATTTAAAGTAGAAGAAAATAATACAGAATTAAGTATTATAGTTCCAACTTTCAGGTTAGATATAACTGAAGAGGTTGATTTAATTGAAGAAATAGGAAGAATATATGGTTTCCATAACATTGAAAACAAGCCCTTTATTGGCTATTTAACTAGAGGAGAAAGACCTTATAATAAGGTAATCGAAAACAAAGCAAAGAATATTTTAGTAGGGTTAGGTTTAAATGAAATTATGACTTATTCTTTCATTAGTCCAAAATCTTATGATAAGGTGAAACTTCCAGGGGAAGATTATAGAAGAAACTATGTAAAGATTTTAAATCCCCTCGGTGAAGACTATAGTTCCATGAGAACAACTCTTATACCTAATATGTTAAAGGTGCTTTCTAGAAATTACAATTATGGTGTAGAAAATGCATATGCTTTTGAAATAGGTAATGTATTCTTGCCTAAGGAATTACCTTTAAAAGAATTACCTAAGGAAAAAGCTGCATTATGCCTTGGTATGTATGGAAATGATGTAGACTATTATGCTATAAAAGAAATTATAGATATTCTTTTTAAAGAACTAGGTATATTAAATGTTAAATATATAAGAGAAGAAGAGAACCCAACCTTCCATCCAGGTAGAACTGCAAATATAGTTATAAAAGATAATATTATAGGAGTAATAGGTGAAGTACATCCAGATATATCTGAAAATTATTCTATAAAAGAAAATGCATATTTAGTAGAGTTAGATTTTGATGCTATTATTAACTGTGCAGATTTAAGTAGAAAATATAAGCCATTACCTAAATATCCAGCAATAGTAAGAGATGTTGCTATTGTACTAGATAAAGATACAATGGTTCAAGAAATAGAGGAAGTGATATTAGATAATGGTAAGGGTTTAATAAATGAGATTAAATTATTTGATATTTATGAAGGAGAGCAAGTACCAGAAGGTATGAAAAGTATAGCTTACTCTATTGTTTATAGATCCTATGAAAGAACTTTAAAAGATGATGAGATAAGTAAGTTACATTCAAATATTATAAAAAAATTAGAAGAGAGTTTTAATGCCGAATTAAGAAGCTAAGGAGTAGAGAGTCTCTACTCCTAAAATATATTATTAGGACAATATTAAGGGAGATGGTAAGTTATGACGGAAAAAAGAAAAGTAGACATAACTATTGATGGTCGTAACTTTACAGTAGTAGGAAGTGAGTCAGAAGATTATATTAAAAGTTTAGCTGCTTATTTAGATAATAAAATGAAAGATGTATTAGAAAAAAATACAAAATTAAGCTATTCAACAGCGGCAATACTTACAGCCTTTAATATAGCAGACCAATATTACAAAACTAGTATAAAGTTAAATGAAATTAAAGAAAAAACCAAAGAACCCGTAGAAGGTTATGCTGTGTTGAAAAAAAATATGGGGGAGGCTAAAAATTATATATATGAATTAGAAAAACAAGTTAGTAAATATGAAAGAGAATTATTAACTACTCATAAAGAAAATGAAAAAAACAAAAGATTAGCGGAAAAACAAAAGCAAGCTTTAGAATTAAAAGAAAAAGAATTGAGGGAAAATGAGGCTATTATTAAAGAATTACAAGATAAATTATTTGAAAATCAAATGGAATTAATTGAAACGAAGAAAGAATTAGAGGAAGCAATTAGAGATATTGATATAGAGAAAACATTGTAATTAAGGAGGACAATTAGAAGAAGTGGAAAATATAACTGATGATATTGAGCTATTAGCTCCTGTTGGTAGTATGGAATCCTTATTTGCTGCTGTAGAAAATGGTGCCGATGCTGTATATTTGGGAGGGAAGCTATTTAACGCAAGACAATTTGCAGATAATTTTAGTTTAGAGGAATTGAAGAAGGTAGTAGAATATGCTCATTTAAGAAACGTTAAAGTATATATAACGGTTAATATATTAATTGATAATGAAGAAGTAGAAGAGACATTAAACTATGTAAAATATTTATATGAAATAGATGTAGATGGACTTATAGTACAAGATATAGGTTTAGCCTATGCTATAAGAAAGATCTTTCCTGATTTTAATTTACATGCTAGTACTCAAATGACTATTAATAATTTAGCAGGAACAATCTTTTTAGAAGAACTAGGATTTAAAAAGGTAGTCTTATCTAGGGAACTTTCTTTAAGGGAAATAAAATATATAAAAGAAAATTCTAATATACCTTTAGAATGCTTTATTCATGGAGCTTTGTGTATTTCATATTCGGGCCAATGCTTAATGAGTAGCATTATAGGAGGGCGAAGTGGAAACAGAGGTAAATGTGCTCAACCTTGTAGAATGCCTTATACTTTAGTAAATTATAAAGATGATACTATTGTAAGTGAAGAATTTAGTAAAAAGTACTTATTAAGTCCTAAGGATTTAAATACTATTAAAGATCTAGATAAATTAATAGATAGTGGAATATCCTCATTAAAAATAGAAGGAAGAATGAAAAGACCAGAGTATGTGGCCACTATAGTTAGTAAATATAGAAAAGTCTTAGATTATGGTGTAGAAAGTATAACAAAAGAGGATAGAAATAGAATGCTACAAATATTCAACAGAGGTTTTACAAAAGGTTATATATTAGATGATTATGGTAAAGATATGATTTCATTTTATAGGCCAGATAATAGAGGAATATATGTAGGGAAGGTAAAAAAGATTGACAGGAATAATATGTATTTATTATTAAGTGAAGATATTAGAGAAGGCGATGGATTAGAGTTTGAATTAGAAAATGGAAAGTATAAAGGGCTAATAGTAGAAAATTCTTTAGAGAAAGGCAAAGATGTTAAGCTAAATATAATTAATGGAGTAAGAAAAGGCTCAAATGTTTTTAAAAGTTCAAATAAAAGCTTATTAGAAAATGCTAGAAAATCCTATGAAGATAGGCAGAAGATTTATGGTATTTCCATGAAAGTTTCTATAGCAAAAGGAAAACCTGCAAAATTAATTGCAAGGGAAAAGAATTGTGAAGTAAAGGTTTTAAGTGATGAAAATGTGGAGGAGGCTATTAAAGTACCATTAAGTGAAAAAAGGATAAGAGAACAGCTTAATAAATTAGCCGATACTCCATATGTATTAGAAAATATAGAAATAGATTTAGAAGAGGATTGTTTTCTACCTATTAGCCAAGTAAATTTATTAAGAAGAAAGGCTATGGATGAATTAAACAAGAAAAGGTCCAACTTTAATCATAGAGAACCTGTTAATGAAGAAATATTTTCAAGAAAAAGGAATAATTTAATTAAATTCAATAGAAAAAGTAATTTTGGTACAAGAAAAATAAATGTTAAAGTAGTAACAATGGAACAGTTTAAACAATTAAATTTAAAGAAATTAAATAGGGTTTATTTAGAATATTTTGAAGGAATAGAAGATGCTATTAAAGAAGTTAAAAGCCATGGAAAAGAAGTATATCTATGGACAAATAAAATTTTAAGTGACCAAGATTTATTAGCCCTTAAAGAAAGGGTAAAGCCTATGGAAAAAGATTTAGATGGTATCTCTGTATCCAATTTAGGAACTTTAAACTTTGCGTTAGAACATTTTAATTTAAATATACATGGGGACACTGGTTTAAATATATTTAATAGTCTTTCTACAAGCTTTTTAAATGAGCAAGGATTAAAAAGTATAACTTTATCCCCAGAATTAAATTTAAATCAAATAAGAAAAATTTCAAATAATAATATGCTACCTATAGAAACATTAGGATACGGTTATCTACCATTAATGATTATGAAACATTGTCCAATGTCATTAATTAAAAATTGTAAAGATAATAAGGCATGTAGTAATTGTAATTTAAAAGAAGGATACGGTTTGAAGGATAGAAAAAATAAAATATTTTATATAAAAAGAAAAGATAAGAATACTATATTATATAATTGTGTGCCTTTAATAATTCTTGAAGAATTAGACAAGGTATTTGATAGTGGTGTAAATATGATAAGGTTAGATTTTACCTTTGAAAATAGAAACATAAGAAGAATTCAAGAAATTTTCTATGATTATGCAGTAGGGGCAATAAGTAGGAATGATGTAAATAAGTTAATTAAAGAATTTAAAATGAATAAAGAACTAACTAAAGGTCACTATTTTAGAGGTGTTTTGTAATATTGGGGTGATAATTAGATGAATGAGAAAACATTTAGAGTTTTAGAATATAATAAAATAATAAGTATGTTAGTAGAGAAAGCAGCTTCCAGTTTAGGTAAGGAAAAAATAAAGAATTTAAAGCCAGAGACTAATTTTGAAAAAGTAGAACATGCTCAGAAAGAAACTGAGGAAGCCTTGACTATTTTAATAAAGCGAGGGAATCCACCTTTATATGGTATTTATCCAATATTTAGTGAAATGAAAAGAGCAGAAATGGGGGGAGTTTTAGGTCCTGAAAGTTTATTAAAAATATCGGATACTCTACGAGTTTCTAGGGGGCTAAAAGGATATATTAGAGAGAATAAAGAAGATAGGTATAGTTCTTATCCCATAATAGAATCATTAATAGAAGAATTAACTGTATTGGAATTTATAGAAGATGCTATAAATAAAGCAATAGTAAGTAAAGATGAAATATCAGATAATGCTAGTCCTAAACTTAAAAATATTAGAAGGCAACTTATAATAAAGAATGATTCTATTAAGAATAAGCTAAATTCTATTATAACTTCTACTAAGTACAGAAAGTATTTACAAGATGAGATTGTTACTGTTAGGGAAGGAAGGTATGTAGTACCAGTTAAGCAGGAATATAGAAGTAATGTACCTGGTTTAATCCATGATCAATCGGCCAGTGGTGTAACTTTATTTATAGAGCCTATAGCTGTAGTGGAACTAAATAATGAACTTAAGGAATTAGAAATTAAAGAAAGAAAAGAAATTGAAAGAATATTAGCTGACTTAACAAATATGGTAGCTATTAAAAGTGGTACTATATTAGCTAATTTAAAAATATTAGAACATATAGATTTTATATTTGCTAAAGGGAAGTTAGCTCTTGAAATGGATGGTATTAAACCTATTCTTAATAAAAATGGGTATATAAATATAAAAAATGGTAAACACCCTATTTTGGATGTAAAAAAAGTAGTGCCTATTGATATTTATATTGGTAAGGATTTCGAAACTCTAGTAATTACTGGACCAAATACAGGAGGAAAAACAGTTACATTAAAAACAGTGGGTTTATTAACTTTAATGGCCCAATCAGGCCTTCATATACCAGCAGACTCTAATTCAGAAATGGCAGTATTTGATCAAATATTTGCTGATATAGGAGATGAACAGAGTATTGAACAAAGTTTAAGTACGTTTTCTGGCCACTTGACTAATATAGTTGAAATATTAGAAAATGTAAGAGATAATAGTTTACTATTATTTGATGAATTGGGAGCTGGCACAGACCCAACAGAAGGGGCTGCACTAGCTATGTCAATATTAGATTATTTAAAGGTAAATAACGCAAGAACTATTGCAACAACTCATTATAGCCAATTAAAGATATATGCTCTTACGGAAGAAAGAGTAAAAAATGCCTCAGTAGAGTTTGACGTGGACACACTTAGTCCAACTTATAGGTTATTAACAGGTGTTCCTGGAAAATCAAATGCTTTTGAAATTTCTAAAAGATTGGGACTTGATACAGAAATTATTAATTATGCTAGGACTTTGATATCTAAGGAAAATCTAGAATTTGAAGAAGTTCTTCAAGCGATTGATAGGGATAGAAAATTAACGGAAGTTAATAAATTTGAAGCGGAAAAATATAAAAAAGAATCGGAAGAGTTGAGAAGGGAACTATTAGAAGAGAAAAGAAAAATTGATGATATACGAGAAAAAACAATATTAGCGGCAAAAAAGGAAGCAAGGGATATTTTGAGAAATGC
The DNA here is from genome assembly GCA_035301805.1 of Tissierellales bacterium. NCBI lineage: Bacteria > Bacillati > Bacillota > Tissierellia > Tissierellales > Tissierellales bacterium. Next base: position 9,110 of record DATGTQ010000029.1, on the reverse strand, counting down.
AAAAAAGGAAGCAGATGAAGCAGTATCTGGGTTAAGGGAAATTTCCATTGAGATTGAAAAGGAAAAGGCAAAAAGGATTCAGGAAACTCAAGAAAAATTAAAAGGGAAAGTTGATAATATAGAAAGTGATTTAGTAGATAATGTTCTAAATGTAAAAAGTAACGAGCCACCAAAAAATTTGAATGCAGGAGAAGAAGTAGAAATACTTTCATTAAATCAAAAAGGAATAGTTTTATCAGAACCAGATGAAGATGGTAATGTAAGTGTTCAAGTAGGAATAATGAAGGTAAATGTAGATATATCTACTCTAAGAAGGACTAAAATAAAAGAATTAGAAACAGCTGAAACTAACACTAAGAATATTATTAAGCGTAAAGCAAAAAATGTTAGAAATGAAGTGGATTTAAGAGGAAAAACTTTAGATGAAGCATTGTTAGATTTAGATAAGTATTTAGATGATGTATATATTACTGGTTTAAAAGAAGCTTATATTATTCATGGTAAAGGTACAGGAGTATTAAGGGCTGGAATAACCAATGTTTTAAAAAACCATAGATATATAAAAACTTTTAGACTAGGCAATCATGGTGAAGGTGGTAGTGGAGTAACTGTTATAGAATTGAAATAAGAAGGTATAATTGTGAATAAATCCTTGAAATAGTTTAAAAACTAGTATATATTATGAATAACAATTAAATAGATAAATTTTATGAAAGAGAGAGTAGGGTATATTTATTGTCTTAGCGAACTAGGGATGGTGAAAGCCTAGTACAGGGATATACTTGAAGAGAGCTCTGGAGAATAAATCCGAAATGAGTAGGATTTTACGTTAGTTACGTTATTAACTTTAAGTGGGCATTAGGCCAAGAAGAGTGGCAACACGGGAAGAAACTCTCGTCTCTACCAAGAGATGAGAGTTTTTATTATTTCTAAATTGGGAGGTTAAAAATGGTAGATTTTAAAAATGAGGCAGTAAAATTAATATTAGAAGAACAAGAAAGTTTAAATAGAGAAGAGGTAATTTCATTAATGGAAATACCACCTTCTCCGGAAATGGGAGATTATGCTTTCCCTTGTTTTAAGTTAGCAAGAACTTTTAGAAAAGCACCAAACTTAATAGCAGAAGGATTAGTAGATGAAATGGAAGGTAATGAATACTTTAAAAAAATAGAGAATAAAGGACCATATATTAACTTTTTTATTAATGAAGAAATGTTGGCAAAAAGTGTTTTAGAAAATATAAGTGAAGAAAAAGAAAACTATGGTTCCTCAAATATGGGGAAAGATAAAAAAGTTATAGTAGAGTTTTCATCTCCAAATATTGCGAAACCTTTCCACATTGGTCATATTAGGTCTACAGTTATTGGAAATTCTTTGTATAAGATTTATAAATTTTTAGGTTATGATACAATAGCTATTAATCATCTTGGAGATTATGGAACTCAATTTGGAATGCTTATAGTAGCATATAAGAAATGGGGATCCTCTGAAGTAATTGAAGGTGACCCTATTAATGAGCTTTTAAAACTATATGTAAGATTTAATAGAGAAGCTGAAGACGATGAAAAGCTTATGGATGAAGCTAGATATTGGTTTAAAGAGCTTGAAGAAGGAAATGAAGAAGCTTTAAAATTATGGAAATGGATGAGAGATATAAGTCTTCAGGAATTCAATAAAGTATATGATCTATTAAATATAAAATTTGACTCTTATACAGGAGAAAGTTTCTATTCAGATAAAATGCCAAGGGTTATAAATGAACTAGAAGAGAAAAACTTAATGAAAGAATCAAGGGGAGCAGATATAGTAGATCTAGAGTCTTATGATATGCCACCAGCTCTAATTAAAAAAAGCGATGGTTCTACGTTATATGCTACAAGAGATATAGCTGCAGCAATATATAGAAAAGAACATTATGATTTCCATAAAAATATTTATGTAGTAGGTTCTCAACAAATTCTTCACTTTAAACAGTGGATGAAAATTATTGAACTTATGGGTTATAATTGGGCTAAAGATTGTATTCACGTACCTTTTGGCATGGTAAGTTTAGAAAGTGGTACTATGTCAACTAGGAAAGGTAGAGTTGTTTTTTTAGAAAATGTATTAAACAATGCTATAGATAAAACTTTAAAGATTATTGAAGAAAGAAATCCAAATTTAGAAAATAAGGAAGATGTAGCAAAGCAAGTTGGAATTGGGGCAGTAATATTCCAAGAATTATTTAATGGAAGAATAAAAGATTATGTATTTTCTTGGGATAAAACCCTAAGCTTCGAAGGTGAAACGGGACCCTATGTTCAATACACTCATGCTAGAGCTAGTAGACTCTTAGAAAAAGGAGATTTTTCTTTAGAAAATGATGTAGATTTTTCATTATTAAAAGAAGATGAAGAATTATCAATTATAAAATTACTTTATGATTTTCCTAAAATAATAATAGAAGCCATGGAGAAAAATGAACCATCTATTATAACTAGACATGTAGTAGGAATTGCTAAGGCCTTTAATAAATTTTATAATAGTATTCCTATATTATCCGATGATGAAGGGATTAAAAATGCTAGACTTTTACTAGTTTATGGAACGAAAACAGTTATAAAAACAGGATTAAGCCTCTTAGGTATAGATGCACCGGAAAAAATGTAAAGGAGAACATATATGAGCCAAGAAAAAATTGAAGAGTTTCTTCTTGCAATTTTTAATGAAGATTTTATAAATAATAATAAAGAGTACTCTTATATATCTCAAATAATAGTTATTACAATTAAATCTTTAATGCCTTTGGAAGATACAATTGGTTGTGCAATAGACTATGAAAGGTATGAAAAGGAACTTAAGTTATGGTACTACTATAGAAATGGAGGGAACAAACCATTATTAAATAGTATTTCTACTTTAAATGAGTCTATTTATTGGGAAGAATTTGATGATACAGTTTATGAAAGAATTGCACCCATAATACTTGTTAATAGTGAATGGGAAATTGCTAAAGAAGAAGCGATTAAAAATATATTATACACTACTGGGAAAATTCCCCTACTATTTGAGGGGTTATTACTTTCAAAAGCATTATTTTTATTGATAAATAATGAAGAGACTGATATGTTAAATACCTTAAAAGAAGAAATAATAAATTTTTCCCAGATAGATTTTATCAAAAAATATTCTAAATATTATAGAATTCCTACTGAAGAGTTTCCTGGTAATTTTACTGTAGAATTTGAAAAATGCAAAATTCACGTAATAAATACATTAAATACTTTAAATAAAGGAGACTTTCCAATTTTAGAAGAAGTTATATTTAAAAAAGAAAATGGAAAAAGTTCCTATTGGAAAGGAATTCAAAGTATAGTCGGTAGAGAAGAAACTAAAAAGTATGAGGATTATTTTTATGAAAGTATGTGTGATTATTTATATAAATTGAGAAAAGGATATATTAACCCAGAAGCATTGAAAATTAAAAAATACTATTTACCAGATATTTTTAGTTTTAATATAGGTGATGAATTTTTCCATACTTTATTAAACAAATCAAAGGTAATTGAGAGAAAAGAAAGTAAGGATTATATAGAGATATATATTCAATCAAAATCAGGTATTTATAAATTTTTCAAGAATAAAAGACCCTCAAAATAATGGGGGTCTATTTTTCTAGGTAATTAATAAATTCATCCTTACTAGTTTCCGCTAATAGACTTAATTCCTCTATTATATTATCTCTCAATAATAAAAAATCTTCTACATTTGTACTTTTCCCTGTGTAATCTAGGGCCTCAAGAATCATTAACATATCTTTTTTTGACATTTCCTGAATAGAAATCTTATCAAATTCGTGCATATATTTACTCCTTTCTGAAGTAGTTAAAAGATATATACTATATACTAATAATATACTATGGAGACCATAATATCAATATTATAGCTAAATATGATATTATGTTATAATAGAAATAATTATAAGAAAAAGGATGGTTTTATATGGAGGTAATTATATCCACTTTAAATTCGAAATTTATTCATTCTTCTCTTTCAATTAGGTATTTAAAAAGCTATTGTCAAGATATACCTAATATTAAAATAAGAGAGTATACTATAAATCAAAATGCTGATTTTATTACAGGAGAGCTTTATAAGGAAAATCCAAGTATAATAGCTTTTTCTTGTTATATTTGGAATATAGAAAATACATTAGAAATATGTAAAAGACTAAAAGTTGTAAAACCAGGGATTAAGATTATTTTAGGAGGGCCAGAAGTATCTTATGATGGAGAAAAAATATTAGAAAAACATCCATATATTGATTTTATAATATATGGAGAAGGAGAAGGGACTTTTAGAGAATTAATAATTAATCTAATAAATAAAGAGAAAAATTTTAAAAATATTGAAGGATTAATATACAACTATGAAGGTAAGGTTTTTAAAAATCCACCTAGACCTTTAATTGAAACTTTAGATAAGATACCTTCCCCTTATGACAAATTAGATAAAGGTTTAAAGAATAAGATAGTTTATTTTGAAAGCTCAAGGGGATGTCCTTTTAATTGTCAATTTTGTCTTTCTTCAACCATAAAAGGAGTTAGATTTTTCAGTATAGAAAGAGTAAAGATGGATTTAGAGAAATTAATTAATGCAGAAGTGAGACAAGTGAAATTTGTTGATAGAACTTTTAATGCAAATAAAGAATATGCTATGGAAATAATGAATTTCATAATGGAAAAAGATCCTGAAAATATTAACTTCCATTTTGAAGTAACGGCCCATTTACTAGACGAAGAAATGTTAGACTTTTTAAGCCATGTAAAAGAGGGATTATTCCAGTTTGAAATTGGTGTTCAGTCTACAAATGAAAAAACTTTAGACACCAGTGGTAGAACTACAGATTTAAATAAACTTTATAAAGTAGTAAAAGAAATTAAGAGCTATAGGAATATTCACCAGCATTTAGATTTAATTGCTGGACTACCTTATGAAGATTATAGATCCTTTAGAAAATCTTTTAATGATGTTTACAATTTAGGTCCTGAAAAGCTCCAGTTAGGGTTTTTAAAATTGTTAAAGGGGTCAGGGTTAAGGCATAATAAAGATGAATATGGATATAAATTCTTAGATAAGCCACCTTATGAAGTACTAGAGACAAAATATATGGATTATGGTGAAATGTTGCGTTTAAAAACTATTGAAGATTTAGTAGAAAAGTACGGAAATGAGAAATTTTTTGAGAATACTATTAAATACATTATAATGAATTATTATGATTCTCCCTTTGACTTTTTTGAAGAATTTTCATTTTATTGGGAAAGTAAAGGATATCATAAAGTTTCTCATAGTAGAAAAAAATTATATAAAATTCTTTATGATTTCTATTTGGAAAAGGTGGGAAAAAATTTATCTATATTCAATGAAATAATAAAATATGATTATATATTCAATAACCAAAATCTAAATCTGCCTATTTATATTAACAGGATAAACAAAGAAAAAATACAAAGTTTAAGACATGATATATTAAAGGATCCTTGTATAAAATCTAATTATTTAAAAGATATGGAAAAAGAGCCTACTAAAAAAGTAATTAATAAAACCCATATTGAAATGTTTGAAATAAATATTTTAGATTTTATAGAGAATGATTTTGTATTAAGTAAATTAAAACGAGAAAATACTTTGATTTTATTTGTATATAAAGATGGGGTACTTAATAAATGCGGTGTATTTAACATAACAGATAAAATAACTAGATAGAGGAGTGACACTAATGGATTTTTTAAAAGATATGAAAATAGTACATTTAGAAGCTTTTAAAAAAAGTTTTAAAAGCTTTAAAAGAAATTGGCAGATTGTCCTTATAGGTTTTTTATATTCATTTTTGTATTCTAAAGTTTTTCGTATAATGGGCGAACTCTTTTTGTTAAAAGGATTAAGGATTATAGCGGGTTTATTATTAGCTATTGTAATGACTAGTTTAACGTCGAATTATTTATTTTTGTTATCTAATATTATAAGGTATGATAAATTTACTCTGGAGAATTTTAAAGAAGGTTTTAAGTTCTATTTTCGAAAAGTTTATAGTGTATTCTTTGTTACTTGGATAGCCAGGTTGCTAATTGGATATATAGGTAATAATGTAGGACCCTATTCGGAGGCATTTTATACAGTTGTAAGCATATTAATTTTCATTGGACTTAATCCTTTGCCAGAAACTATTTATCAAAAATATTATTCAGCTTATGAAAGTATTGCTTATAGTTTCGAATTTATGAAAGGGAATTGGTTCAATTGGTTATTGCCTAATATAATATTTGGTTTAATCCTTTATAAATTATCAGGAGTAGTTTTATCAAATGTTATTACAAAAAAAATTGAATACAATTTTTTTATATTCCAGCAAGGGCATTTCATATTAAATCAAATATTAATTTCTTATATTATGATTTATAGGGGGCATCTTTTCAATATTTTAAGTAATAGCACAAGAAGAAAAAGATTGTATATGCAAAAATTAAATGATTAGTAGGTGATATAATGAAAGAATTAGATAATTATTTTAAAAGATATACTGATAGAATTTCTTTTATAGAAATTAAAAAGGATACTTTTATAGAGATTAATGGATATAAAGTTAGTGGAAAAATTCCATTGCCAATATTGACAGAAAGATTAACAAAAGAGATTAAAAAAGGATCGGATTTTGAAGAAATAAACCTTCGCTATATAATAGATGGCATAATATATACTATGGGAATAGATACTGAATTTAAATATATAAAAGAGTATAAAAAAATTTTATATAAATATGACGAGAACATTGAAAATTATATATTGTACAAGGGGTTAGAAAAATTAGAAGCTAAAGATTATAATAATGCTTCAATTTTCTTTAGAGCGTCAATTGCTTTAAATAGAAATAATATTAAAGGATTATTTAATTATGGTTTAAGTCTTGAAGGATTAGCAAATATGTATTTTGAAAAAGGTGAAGAAAAAAAAGGAGAATTATTCTTTTCTAAAGCTACAGACAACTTTGAAACTATATTAGGTATGGATCCTAAGTTTTCTCTTTCTTACTATAAGCTTGGATATCATTATAAGTTTTTAGGACAATCATTAAAAGCAAAACTTATTTGGGAAAAATTTATTTTAATAGATGACAATAAAGAAAGAATACAAGAGATTAGAGAGGAATTAGACAATATAAATGACGATGTAGAATACGAAGAAGGAGTCCGTTTAATATTTGAAGGTAAGTATGAAGAAGGGAATCAAAAGCTGTTAAAATTAAAAGATAAATATCCATCTTGGTGGAGCATAAACTATATGTTAGGAATTTCATATAAAGATTTAGGATTAGAAGAGAAAGCTATTAATTTTTTTAAGGAAACTATAAAATTAGAACCAAAAGAAGTAGATGTTTATAATGATATTGGTATTTTATTATCAGAATTAGGCAGAAATAAAGATGCAATTAAAGTTTTGACAAAAGGAATTAATATATATGATAAAGATTATAAAATAATATTTAATAGAGGATTAATTTATTTACAACTAGGAGAATATGAATTGGCTAAAGTGGATATTGATAAAGCCTATAATCTAAACCCGGATAATATTATGATAAAAGAACAAAAAGAGGTCTTAGATTCAATGATTGAGGAAATACAATAGTTAAATTTCTAGTCAGATTATACTTAACATTATCATTAGGGGGGAGTTTTATGGAAATAAATAAATTAAGAGAGCTTTTATCAGTAGAATATAATGAGAAAATAAGATTAGTTGTAGTAGGAAGTCATGACGAGGAAGTATTGGAAGCAGTTGGAGAGGCCAGCAAGTTAAATATTGTTGAACCTATACTTATTGGTAGAAAAGAAGAAATAGAAAAAATTGTTAGGGAAAAGAATATTATAATTAAAGACTGGAAGATTATTGACGAAGATAATTTAGCAGAAGCTGCAAAAATAGGAGTTAAACTAGTAGGGAATAATGAAGCGGATTTTATTATGAAAGGTATTGTAGATACAGGAACTCTTTTAAAGGAAGTTCTAAATAAAGAATACGGACTTAGAACAGATAGTCTTCTAAGTCATGTTATGATTTATGAAATGCCAAATTATCATAAGTTAATATATTTAACTGATGGTGGAATGAATCTAAACCCTAATACTGAACAAAAGGAAAAGATTATTCAAAATAGTGTAAGGGTAGCAAAGGCTTTAGGAAAAGAAGAAGTAAAGATAGGTTGTTTAGCAGCAAAGGAAAAAGTAGATCCTAAGATGGTGGCAACTACTGATGCTTTGAAACTTAAAGAGAAATCAGAAGGAGGATATTTTGGTGAAAAGGTAATTGTAGATGGGCCTATGGCATTAGATTTGGCAGTTTCAAAAGATGCTGCAAAAATTAAAAATTATACTAGTCTAGTAGCAGGAGATGCAGATATACTATTAGTACCTAATATTGAAATGGGTAATGGCATAGGTAAAAGTATTACTTATTTTGCAGAAGGGAAGTCCGCCGGTATTATAATGGGGGCTAAGGTTCCAATAGTTTTAGTTTCAAGGGCCGATACCCATGAATCAAAACTTTACTCTATAGCTTTAGGTAGTATAATTGCCCATAAAATGAATTTTGAATAAAATTTTGAATAAAAAATAAAAGTATATGAAAATAAGTAGGAAATTTAAAGAAACAAGAGAAAAATTTAGTTTTTTTACTATAAACATCTTTAATGCACTTTTAAAGAACTTGAAGTATATAATATTCTATGGTAAAGTATTAAACGTTGTCGAGAAAAGGTATTTAAAGAAATTAAAAGTTTTTTAAAATTCTACTAGACAAACTAAAAAAAATATGTTAGTATTAATAACTGTCACTACAAAATGTTAAGAAACAAATGAAAAGAAAAATAAAAAAGTAGTTGACAAAGTTTCGAAAATATGTTATATTAATTAAGCGCAGTAAATGCGCGAGTGAACCTAGAAAATTAAACAGTGTGAAGTACTTTGAGAAGTAAGTTATAGTATTAAGCAAGTAAAGAGCTAGGAAACTTTCTAATGAGAGTTTGATCCTGGCTCAGGACGAACGCTGGCGGCGTGCCTAACACATGCAAG
>DATGTQ010000028.1 GCA_035301805.1 Tissierellales bacterium | reverse complement strand
TTATTTATACAAGACCCCTAGAGGAATGTGGTTAAGGGCTTCTGGAGAATATCCTGAAGCATTAGAAACAGTAGGCATTAGTCCTAAAAAAATGAAGTATATTAGTTCTCTAGGATGTGGAATACTTTGTAGTCTTGCTGGTGTTCATCTTTCATTAGGATACTTAACCTTATTTACAGAAAATATGAGTGCCGATAGAGGCTTTATTGCAGTGGCAGCTATTATCTTTGGTAGGGCGAACCCCATAAAGACCTTCATAGCAGCCCTAATGTTTGGATTCTTCGATGCTTTAGGAATAAGGATGCAAGTAGTAGGTGTACCATCTCAGTTTACTCAAATGCTTCCCTATTTAGTTACAGTACTAACATTATTTATTTTAACTAAGAATCATTTAAATAAAATTAAAAAGAGAAAAAAAGAAGGGGCATATTAGATGAAGAACTACGATGTTTTAATAATAGGTGGTGGACTAGCTGGTTATTACTGTGCTTTATATTGTAAGAGAAGAGATTTAAATGTAGCAATAGTAGAAAAGTCAATCTTAGGAGGGACTGGTATTAGAACTGGTGCATTACCAGTAAAAAAACTCTTAGATAGTTTTAAGAATAATGATATTGATAATAAAATTATAAAGGAATCTTTGATTAGAAATTGGGATGAAAATCTTCAGTACTTAGATGATAAACTAAAAGATAACCTTAAAAATAATGGTATAGATATATATTTTGGTGATGGTGAATTCTTAGACGAGCATAGATACATTGTAGAAGAGTCAATACTATATGGAGAAAATATAGTCATTGCTACAGGTACTGAACCCTCTAGTGTAGAAGAAATAAAAATAGACAATGAAAATATAATAACTCATAAAGATGCTATAGATATAAGAAATTTACCTGAAAGTATTATAATACTGGGAGGAAATGTAGAGGGAGTAGAATTTGCTTCAATTTATGAAAGGTTAGGAGTAAAAGTAAGCTTAGTAGAAAAAGAGGAATCTTTGTTATTTGAAAATGATGAAGAATTAGTAAAACCTATTGAAGACAATTTGAAAAAAAGAAAAGTTGAAATAATAAAAGGAAATGGGGCCCAAAAAACTTACATTAAAGGTTCTAAGGTTAAAGTTGTTTTAGAAGATGGACAGGTATTAGAAGGAGATAAAGTATTAGTTACTTTAAGTAGAAAGCCTAGTTATCCAAAAGGTATAGATAAATTGAATATAGATAAGGATGATTTTAAGATAAAAGTATATGAGAATTTAAGAACTAATGTAAAACATATATATGCTATTGGAGATATAAATGGAATTTTAGGGCTGGCTAGTGGAGCAATTCAACAGGGAATAGCTGTAAGTGATAATATTTTGTATAATAAACCAGTAACTATGAATTATAATTCATTACCAAGGGCAGTCTATACCCTTCCAGAAATGGCAGGGGCAGGTTATCAAGAAAAAGATTTAGTCCAAGAAGGAATAGACTATATTAAGGGTTATTCATATTTTTCAAATACTTGGAGAGGTTGGGCTAAGAATATTGAAGAGGGTTTTTTAAAAGTACTTATAGACAAAGAAGGGATTATACTAGGAATATGGATGGTTGGAGAAAATGTATCAGAATATATAGGGCTATTAGGAGTGCTCTTAGAAAAAAATATAAGTGTAGAAGATGTTAAAAGTAACTTAGTTATACATCCAAGCTTATGGGAAGCCTTATTAGATGCAATTTTAAATGCTGAAAGATAGGAGATGATTTTATGTTGCAACCTCATATATTATGTGATAAAGGAGATATATCAGAATATGTAATACTTCCTGGAGATCCTCAAAGAGTGATGAGAGTGGCAGAAAACTATTTAGAAGATTGGGAAGAAATATCCTTTAATAGAGAATTTAGAACTATAGTAGGAAAATATAAGGGAGTTTTAGTAACGGTTACATCTACAGGTATTGGTGGAGCTTCTGCAGCTATAGCTATAGAAGAACTTATAGCTTGTGGAGCTAAAAATTTCATAAGAATTGGAAGTGCTGGGGCAGTACAACCGGAAATAAATCTGGGGGATTTAATAATAGCTACAGGAGCAGTAAGGAATGATGGAGCATCAAAAATGTATATAGAGTCAGAATATCCAGCAGTTTCAAACATAGAATTAACAAATTGCATATTAGATACTTGTAAAGAATTAAATTTTCCATATCATTACGGTATTGTGAGAAGTCATGATTCTTTCTACACCGATAAAGAAGAGGATATAAAGGAGTTTTGGAATACAAAAGGTGTCCTAGGTTCTGATATGGAAACAGCTGCACTTTTTACAATTGCAGAATTAAGAGGAGTTAGAGCGGCAAGTATATTAAATTCAGTAGTAGAATATGAAAGTGATTTAAAAGATGGTATAGGAAACTACGTTGCAAAAGAAGAAAAGGTTCAAAAAGGGGAAAATAAAGAAATCAAATTAGCCTTGGAAACTATTTATAAAATTGATAAATTAAATTACTAGAATATGAATTATTAGACAGTCTGTATTTATGTATAAATTAGTATAGACTGTCTTTTTCAATATTCTATATTAAGCAATTCTTTAGGACATTTATATACACATGTAGAGCATTTAATGCAAGATTGAAAATTAGTATTACTAGGGTTTAGCGGTAGCCATATGTATTTACTCGGCTATGGATACATATTATAAAGTGAAGTTGTTTATGTATTTATTAAAGTAAGGGTATATGCTTACTTTGAAGATGATGCAAAAGGTTCTATAGAAAAAGGTATATTCCCATATATGGTAATGCTTTCAGATAATATATTTCAAATTTTTGAAGATTAAATAAAAAATGTAGAGGTATAAACGACAATATTTGATGGTGAAATAATAAGTTTAGGTAAGTAATATAATTTTTTCTACTATTATAGAAATGATCTTTATATGCAATATTTTGTTATAACATGTATAAAAAAATGTTGATAATAGTCAAATTTTGATATATGATGTATTTACGTTACTACAAGATTTGAATATGGTCGTCAAAACTTTTAGTATAGTTGCCTCAAGATTTATTAGGGGGTGAATGAATGATGGGTGGGTTAACAAGTTGGTGGTTAATAATATTTATAATTAGTTTGGTTATTGAACTAATTAGCCTATCTTTAGTGAGTATATGGTTCGCGGCAGGAGCTT
>DATGTQ010000027.1 GCA_035301805.1 Tissierellales bacterium | reverse complement strand
ATTTCTATCAATTCATTTTTCTGAGCTGTAGGATTATTTTTAGCTTTTGGCCAATCTAAGCTCCATGCAGTGGTTAACCATGCAGCTTGTACATTATTTGTATTCGCGTACGATTTTGTGCTTATTCCACTACCAAGTATTATGCATATTGATAGTAGTAATGATAATGTCTTCCTCATATTTATGTCCCCCAAAATATTAATTAGTTACTCTACTTAAAAGAGTAACAACTTCTGCTCTTGTCATGTTATCCTTTGGTGCAAGGATTTCTCCATCAGTTCCTTGGATATATCCTTTTTCAACATTTCCTTCAAGTGCATCTTTTGCCCACTCAGCTATTTGATTATAATCAGAGAATTTTTTTATTTTATCATGATTTGTATCATCTAATTTCATATAATTAGATAACATTTTTGCCGCTTCTTGTCTTGTTACATATCTGTCTGGCTCAAATAGTGTACTTGATACTCCTTGTGCTACTCCATTTGTAACTGCTATGTCTATTTCATCTTTTGCCCAGTTATCTTTAGTATCATCAAATACTATTCCACTCTTTTTAGTAAGTCCAAATACTTTATTAAATATTTTTACAAACTCATTTCTTTTTATTGGATTTTGAGGTCTAAACGTACCATCTCCATATCCATCTATATACCCTTTTTCTACAAAACTTTGTATTTGAGAATATGCCCAGTAATCTTGACTTACGTCATTAAATTTTATTTTGTCATCTTGTTCTGATTCAGTAGTATCTAATTCTATATAGGATGCTGAAACATACCCATGTGTTCCATTGTATTCTATTTTATACCAATTGTTGCTTTTAGCAACAATCTTAACTTTCTCTCCACCACTTAATGTACCTATTATGTCAAATGATGTTGATGGACCCTTTCTTACATTTAAACTATCTGTATTTATAACTTTTCCTGTTGCTGTAATTTGACTTTCTTCGATTATTACATTTGATTTTAAATAGTTTTCTATTCCATCTGCTATACCTGTAGCTAGTTTATCTTGGTAATCTGAATCAGATAAGTTCTTAACTTCTGATTCATTACTTATAAATCCACATTCTACTAATGCAGATATCATATTACTCTTTACTAAAACTGTAAACTCTGCATTTTTTACACCTCTATTAGTTGCTCCTGTTTTATTTATAACCTGCGTTTGTACATCATTGCTTAGTGGTTTCTCTTCTTCTTTATTTCTATTATAATATGTCTCTATACCATTTGCTGATGCTGATTCAGCTGAATTTTGATGTATTGATACAAATGCATCTGCACCATAATCATTTGCCATTTCAGCTCTCTCAGATAAAGAATAATAAATATCTGAGCTTCTACTCATTTTTACATCTATACCTCTGCTCTTTAATTTAGATTCTATCTTTTTTGCAATTTGTAAGTTTAAATCTGATTCTCTATATCCAAATCCTAATGCTCCTGGGTCGCTTCCTCCATGACCTGCATCTATAAACACTTTGTAGTATTCTCTAGGTTGATCCTCTTTAGATCTAATGTTAAGCGTTGATACTGATGAGTTTACATATATTTCTATTATATATACTTTTTGACCAATTCTTTGACTTAAAAATACTGTACCTTCATTAATTGCTTTTGCAATTCCATTTGAATTTATATCTATAGTTTCATTATCAGACAATTCCCAGTTAGGATATTGAGATAAATCTAAAGTTTCCCCTTTCGTTAAATATATTCCAGGTTCAACTACTACATCTTTTAAATCATATTTATTTATTACAGATAAAAATTCATCTTCTATACTATCTGCATTTACAATAGATGTTTTTGATAATATTGGTAGTGATATTAGCATTGTAAGTAGCATTAAGTTTCTTATGTTTTTTTTACACCTCATATTAGTTCCTCCTATTTATATATATTTTTTATACATTTTATAATATATTTAGTTATAATTTTGTTAATAATATTATATTAACACAAAAATAGTAATAAAATAAGACGGATAACTAAAATTCGACTTATTTTATTGCTATATATTATTGTCTAATTTTTTATCCCTACTTAATATAGTTACAGCAAGAATTGAAACTATATTAAATAAGATTAAATTAAAAAATATGACACCTGTAGAATACAGGTGCCATATGGTTGCTTAAAGAGTTTTTTATCAAAACTGTACTGCACCCCAATAGTTGGACCAAAATCTAACGATTGGGGTGTTTTTTATGACTAAATATGATTTTAACTTTAAAATGAAAGTTGTTAAATCTTATTTAGATGAAGAAGGTGGACTTGGTTCAATAGCAAAGCAATATGGTATTGATAGTGAAACTCAAGTTAAAACATGGGTTAATGCATATAATTCATTAGGCTAAGATGAATTAAAAAGAAAAACACAAAGACCTAATTTCAAATCTATAAACGAAGCTTTAAATAAAGATATAAAGATTACAAATGATTTCAACTTTAGGAGAACTTTTTACTCAGATCAAGGTTGGGCATATCAAATGAAGAAATATAGTAAGATACTTAAAAATAATAAAATATCTCAAAGTATATTCCGAAAAGGTACATGCCTTGATAATTCACATATAGAAAATTTTTTTGGAGTAATTAAACAAGAAATGTATTATGGTAAGACATATAGAAGTTTTGAAGAACTAAAGTTAGCTATTGAAGAATATATTTATTATTACAATAATAAATATATTAAAGAAAAATTAAATTGGCGTAGTCCAGTTAATTATAGAATTGAATATGAATCTAAATTTATATAAAATTAAAAATACTAGAATTAAAACTCATTCCAGCATAAAGTCCAACTTTTGGGTCTCAGTACACCCTATTACATTTGCTATATATACACCTATTGGATTCAAGTCCATTGCAATTACGATTGGTATTTATCCTCTTGTTTCTGTTAATGGAATCATCTCTAAAATAATTATTTCTAAGTATCCAAAAGTATCTTTAAATATTTAATTCTAATCTAAATTGATTTTATAATATATTAAATTATTAATATATTTATAGTATAAAAAAGACTATACATTAGTATAGTCTTAATTGGAGCTGGTGATAGGAATC
>DATGTQ010000026.1 GCA_035301805.1 Tissierellales bacterium | reverse complement strand
TGGCCACAAGAATGCATTTTTCCCTCTATCTTAGATTTGTAATGAACATCTTTTCTATCATCCATGGGTAAAGCATCTATATCAGCCCTTAATGCTACAGTCTTTCCTTTCTGTTTTCCC
Organism: Tissierellales bacterium; assembly: GCA_035301805.1. Taxonomy (NCBI): domain Bacteria; kingdom Bacillati; phylum Bacillota; class Tissierellia; order Tissierellales; species Tissierellales bacterium. The sequence goes on along the minus strand of DATGTQ010000026.1, from coordinate 5,441 downwards.
TCAATAAGAGCTACAACTCCTGTCTCTACTACAATTTTATATTTAATATCCATTTCCTCTAAGTATTCTATTATTTTATCCCTTGTCCTGTATTCTTGAAATCCTAACTCAGGATATCTATGAAAATCTCTACGAACTTTTATTATCCATTCTTCTAATTCTGAAACTTCACTAAACAAATAGTCATCATCTATCATAAAACTTCCCTCCTGAATGTTTTTTATTTCCTTATTCTTCTTTAATATTATAGCATAAACCAATATATTTAAAAAAGTATTTATGCCTTTCTTCGTAACAAAATCCCATAGCCGTCCATATTATGTAATAGGAGTTTAGATATATCATTCTATTAGGAGGTGTATTTAAATGAGTAGAGGACGTAGAGATTGTGGTCCAGATACTTCTCTTCTATTCTTCTTTTTGTTATTAGTTGTTTTATTCTGTGACTGCTATAACTTTTAGTTAGACTTCAAAAGTCGGGGTATCCCCGACTTTTTTTATTATATTTATAATTTATAATGTTTAGACCTTTCACCACCTATTTGTCTAGGTCTTGTTCTTATCATACTTAAATTTGCTTTTCCTATTTTTTTAATTTTACTTCGTACTACTACACCAACCCCCCTTAAATGCATTCCTATAAATACATCTCCTATATCCATACCTCCTTGAACTCCAACCTTTTCCACCACAACAGGCTTATGGAATAACTCCATAGCAGCTGTAGCAAATCCCCCACCAGCATTTTCAACAGGAATTACATTTACTATTTCTAAGTTATTTCTTATTGCATATTCTTCCTCTACAACCAAGGCTCTATTAATATGTTCGCAACTTTGAACTACTATGAATACATTATTTTGTTTTGCAGTTGGAATTAGTCCATTTAGAATAGCCTTTCCTACTTCTATATTAGTGGATGAACCTATGTTTTTTCCAACTATTTCACTTGTACTTCCGCCTACAACCACAGCTTCATAAGATTTTAACTTGGCTACTTCTAATAATTCTGAAAATGCACTTTTTGTATCTAATTTTATTTGTTTTAAATTTATTTTATATTCGTCCATAACTATACCCTTCCTTATATATTGATATATATATATTATAACACAACTTTAAGACCAAAATTAGCAGTTAGTTAATTAAATCCCCTGTATAAATTCCTTTTTCTACTACTTATTATGGTATAATAATGATATATTAAATCATAAAAACAAAATGGGGGGCAGAAATATGTTTAAATTTCCGAAAAGTCTATATACAGATGTACGGATTGAAAACGTATATGAGACACAAATCACCTATACTCTAGGAGAGATTGAGGAATCGAAAATAAGAAGTTATGAAGCTGCTTTTATCAGAGTTTTTGATGGGGATAGATGGTATTATGGTTCCACAACAAATGTAGATAATATTCAAGATGAAATTAACTCCTTAGCTTCTTACGCAAAACCTAATCAAAAAATAAATAACAACCCAATAATTAATAAACTTCAAAAAAACACAGAAGAATTAATTAAATTCCAAAACAATAATATTACAAAAATTAAAATGAACGAAAAACATAATCTACTAAAAAAGTTCTTCCCTATACTAAAAGAAAATAAGTACATCAAGCATTGGAAAACTATCTATGTAGATAATTATGTTAAGAAAAAGTTCTTTTCTAGTAAAGGATCAAAAGTTATTCATGATTCACAATTTACTGGTTTTTCTGTAAGCATGAACTTTTCCCATGAAGATAAAAAGTTTTCTGATTCCTTTCAAAATTCTAATGTTGTCTTTGAAAATTTAGATACAAAATTAGAGGAGTTCAAAGATTTTATTAAGAAATGCGAAAACTTTCTACTAAACTCTAAACCTGTTAAACCTGAAAAATATACAGTTATATTATCTCCTGAAGCAGCAGGAGTTTTTGCCCATGAAAGTTTTGGCCATAAAAGTGAGGCCGATTTTATGATTGGTGATACTACTATGGAAAAAGAATGGGCTATAGGAAAAAAAGTAGGAAGTAATATTCTCTCTATTGTAGATGATGGTAATATTCCAGGTAGGGGCTACGTACCCTTTGATGATGAAGGCACAAAAGCCAAAAAAACATATCTAATTAGAAATGGGCTATTAAAGGGTAGATTGCATAGTGCCATAACAGCCAATTCCTTAAGGGAAAATTTAACTGGAAATGCTAGAGCAGTTAGCTTCGAATATGAACCTATAGTCCGAATGACTACTACTTATATAGAATCTGGGAACAAAACAAAAGAAGAATTATTTTCTGAAGTTGAAAATGGAATATATATCGAAACTATTAAACACGGTTCTGGAATGTCTACTTTTACAATAGCTCCATCTATTGCTTATTATATTAAAGACGGAAAAATTACAGAACCAGTAAATATATCTGTAGTCACTGGTAATGTAATGGAAACATTAGAAGAGATTGATGGCCTTTCTAATGAAGTAAAACTTTCTAATTTTATCCTAGGTGGCTGTGGGAAAATGGAACAGAACCCACTATCTGTTGGTTTCGGCGGTCCTTATGTAAGAGTTAATAATCTTAATGTTCAGTAGGGGGTATTAAAATGTTAAAGGAAAAATATATAAATAAAACTAAAGAAACATCTATTAATGTTAATCAAACGAAAATTGACTCTATTAAAAGAACAAATATAGAAAAAACAAGTCTTAGAATATATAAAAATGGATATATAGGATATGCAGGAGCCATAGGAGATTATAATGAGAAGACATTAAAAAATAGAGCTTTAGAATCTCTAAATAACAAGATCTCATATAATTATGAGGTTGAAGGTAATAAATCTATGGAAGAAGACTTATCTACTGAAATAATTAATGAAGATAAATTAGTAGAAGAATTTGAAGAATTACTAAGCACACTTAAAAAAGAGCAACCAGAATTCTTTTTCTCTAATAAAATATATCTTATAGAAAATGAAACTAAAATTATTAATGACAATAACCTTAGTTTATATTATAAAGACAAAATATTATCCTTATTATTATTATTTAAAGAAAAAAAGTCTATAAATGTTTTTGATGGTTATATTCAACTTATAGGTAGAGAATATAATAGTAACCTGATATTAGAATATATTAATAATACCTGTAATGCATATAAAAATCAAGTTAAACTACCAACTAAAGAAAAATTACCAATAGTATTTCCTTCAAGTGATATGGGACCTTTCATAAAATTTATAAAAGATTTAGATGGAAATAATTTTGGTAGTGGTAGCTCCTTATTCAGTAATAAAAAAGGCCAAAAGATTTTTGATGATAATTTTACACTATATCAAAATAATAATCCTAAAGAAACTTTCGTTCCATTTTTTGATAAAGAAGGGGTAGTCAATAAAAATTATAAATATCCACTTATAAACAAAGGAGTACTTAACTCTCCTTATACAGATAAAAGAACTTCTAATAAATACAGTTTACCTTTGACTGGAGCAGCATCTGGCGAATATGACGGAATACCAAAATTAGGTTTTCCAAGGTTAAGTATTAAAGAATCAGAAAAAACTGCAAAAGAACTACTTGGTGGGGAAATGGGAATATTCATAATAGTTGCTCAAGGCGGAGACTTTACAACAGATGGAAGCTTTGCAACCCCTGTGCAATTATCCTTATTATTTGATGGCGAAAAATTTGTTGGCAGACTTCCTGAAATAAACATCTCATCAAATGTTTTTGATATGTTTGGAAGTTCTTTCCGTGGAGTCAGTAAAGATACTTTAAGTCCTATTTCCAATGACAAGTTTTTAATTATGGATATGAAAGTAAATAAATTATAAATTTTCATAACATAGGTTAAAATGTTACTAATCCATCTCTAATTTTGATAGGAATGGATTAGTAACATAATAAAAAACATTATATTATATATTTCTCTAATACATAATATACTCCATCTTCATTGTTACTATATTCTGATATATTATTCCATCTATCTAACAACATTGGATCAGAATTTTTCATTGCTACTCCTATACCAGCATATTCAATCATTGCTAAATCATTTAAGCTATTTCCAATTGCTAATATTTCATCTCTATTAATGTTATATTTTCTAGCTAAATATTTTACCCCTTCTCCTTTAGACACATTCTTTGGTATATATTCAATAGAATTTTGAGTAGACATAGTCTTAACTGAGTTTTTTGTCTTTATCTTATTATATAATTCTTTCATATCGGTTTCTTCTGATATTGTAACTATCATATTAGCTCCAGCTGGTAATTTTTCACTTAATGATTGTCCTAATTCTACCCATTTAACCTCATGATGTTCTATAAAATTTCTAGTTCTCTCATCCATTTTTTCTATATAAAGAATATCATCAATATAAGCTTTTACATATATTCCTCTATCCTCAGCAAATTTTATTATATTTTTTGATTCTTCTAGAGGAATTTTCTTCTCATATAGAATATCTTTAGTTTCAGAATTAGCTATAATACCACCATTATAAACTACTAACGGAATATCTATACCTAATATATCTGAAAATTGTTTTGAAGCTGTATAAGTTCTACCAGTTACTAAAGTTACCAATATACCTTTATCTATTAATTTTCTTATTTTCCTCTCAGTCTTTAGTCCTATTTTAAAATCATCACCTATCAAAGTCCCATCAATATCTATAGCTACTAACTTTATCAAAAATAATTCCTCCTTGTCGCTAACTATTAATTAAAAGTCATTTTATTATTTATTATAAAATATAATGTTAACAAATAAAATTATAATCGGATGACATTCATGTATTTTATAATATTATAAATATAGTATATTAGACAACAAAAAGAGTAATTCTATATTGCTTCATGGAATTATAAAAGTGCCTTGACTAGTAATTACTAATCAAGGCTTTTATTTATATATAATGGTGGAGGCGGTGGGAATCGAACCCACGTCCGAAAATACTCGTCTAAGAATTTCTCCGAGCGCAGCTACTGCTTTTTTATTCGCCTTCTATAACGTCCAGTAGCAAACTTTATAGTCGACTATCTCCGAAAGTCTACTATAGGCTGGAGAAAACCTATAGCAGGTCCCCACTAAATTGGCGCCTTATCCCAAGTCGTGGGATTCTCAGGTAAGACGTGCTGTCCTAATTAGGCAGCTAATGCGTAATTATTATCGTTTGCGTTTAAATTAGTTGCCAATTTTTACGTTGTTTGGCGTCAACGGCTCGCTATTCTTAGCATCATACTCCCGTCGAAACCTTATTCGCCCCCATTATTTAATACCTTTCTTTCAACTGTCTTTCCATTCTTCTCTCTGCATCTTTTTTAGCCATAGTTTCTCTTTTATCATAAAGTTTTTTACCTTTTGCTATAGCCATTTCAACTTTAACTAGACCATTCTTTATATATACTGAAATAGGAATAAACGTATAACCTTTCTGTGTTATGAGC
>DATGTQ010000025.1 GCA_035301805.1 Tissierellales bacterium | reverse complement strand
CCTAGCATAAAGCTAATATAGCACATTTTCCTATATGAATCAATTAACTTTGAGTAAAGTTAATACTAATTAATATATTTAACTTGAAGATAACGTAAAAAGTTAATATACTATAAAAGTCTACTAGAAAGGAGTAATTATGACAGGAAAAACACATATAGCCATAGGAATTGCAGCAGGACTTACTGTATCCTCAGGTCAACCAATAGAAAATCAATTAGCTCTAATCTTAGCTTCAGCAATTGGATCTCTAGTTCCCGATTTAGATCATCCAAAAGCTAAATTAAATCAAAAATTCTTATTAATTAAAAATAATACTTACAGAACTTTCTTTTATTTATTTCTAAGTGGGTTATTTCTTTATTTATACTTTGTAGTAAATAATAAGACCTTTGGACTTTTAGGTATAGTCACTTTCTTTATAGGAATTTCAGAACATAGAGGGTTTACCCATAGTATAGTAGGCTTTCTTATATCTATATCTATAGTTAAAATAGTAACATCAAAATATGGATTCCCTCCTATATACACTGGCTTTACCCTGGGGTATGCATTACATTTAGCAGCAGATTTTTTTAATCCTAAAGGAATAAAATTATTCTATCCTTTAAAAAATAATATATCATCTCCCATTACGGTCAAAACTTATAGCTCAGCTGAAAAATTAATATTTATATTTTTAAATGTATATTCTATTTTATTATTATTTAAATTTTTAAATTCGTGATGGAAATAATTTTCCATCACGAATTTTATTTATTCTTTTATTCGATTTTTACTGGAAACTTCTTTAATTTAATTTTATATTTTTCCCCTTTCCGTTTATTTTTAACTAAAATACAGATAATAATATAATACTATTAAATATATAGTTAATTTACTAAAAATAGTTGAATTATATAAAACAAATAAAGCTGGTGGTTAGAATGGAGAGTTTTGAAGTAATTTATAATAAATTCCTAACAAATTTTTTTAAAATAATAAACCCAATAAAAAAATCAATAATAAGAACTCAATGTGAAGTTCATAAGTCTATAAATATAGACGCTTTGAATATTCTTAAAAATGATGAGTATTTAAGTGAATATAGTTTTTTTAGTGAATATATTGAAGATATAAACAAAGGAGCCGTATGGGCCGACCAAAATCTTAAAAGCTCAAACCATTTTTACAATCCTAATAAAAAAAGAGGTTTATTTGGAAGAAAAAATGCTTTAGATTTAGGAAGTAGTTACTATTCTCTAGCCCATATCTTATGGGAAGAGGAAAAACATAATAAGTCTTTATTTTACTTAGGTGCAGCTCTCCATATTATTCAAGATATGACAATTCCCCAACATGCTAATATCAGGCTATTAGACAATCACCGACAATATGAATTATATATTAAAGAAATATATAAATATACTAATGATTTTAAAGTAGAAAAAGGAACATATTTATTAAAATCTATCAAAAGTTATATAAGATTTAATGCTAGAGTTACCATTAAAATTCATAACAAATTTAAAGACATTCCTAATAACAAAGATAGATTTTACCGTATAGCTAAATGTGGTCTTCCATTGGCTAAAAGAACTACAGCAGGAGCAATGGTTCTGTTCTACAATGAAATATTTCCTAATTCATAAGTTTTTAGTTAAAAAAGAATAATTTTAATAACTGGCCCTACTGACTCGGAATCTAACCGTCCCCGGTGAGTCAAAAAGTGAGTCAGTAAGGACCATCCCTACTGACTCACTACTGACTCACATTTCTCTCCTATTATCCATTGCTTTTGATAGGGTTACTACGTCGAAGTATTCTAAATCTCCACCTACAGGTATCCCATGGGCAATTCTTGTTGTTTTAATTCCCATGGGTTTAAGAAGTTTTGCAAGGTACATTGCTGTTGCTTCTCCTTCTACTGTAGGATTAGTTGCCAAAATTATTTCTTTTACATTTCCTTCTTGAACCCTTTTCAATAATTCTTTTATTTTTATATCATCTGGACCCACATTATCCATAGGAGATATTGCTCCGTGGAGAACATGATAGAGTCCCTTATATTCTCTAGTCTTTTCCATTGCCACTACATCTTTTGCCCCTTCTAATACACATATAGTAGATCTATCTCTACTTTCATCTCGACATATTGGACAAGGATCCTCATCTGTTAAATAACAGCATATGCTACATTGTTTAACTTTTTCTTTAGCATCGGTTATAGCTTTTGCCAATTTTCCTGCTTCAAAATCCTCCATTTCCAGAATGTAAAAACTAAGCCTTTGAGCCGTCTTTTTTCCTATACCGGGAAGCTTAGAAAATTGCTCTATTAAATTAGCTATAGGTAAAGAGTAATACTCCATCTATATCAACCTTCCTCTAGAAAAGACCTGGTATATTCATTCCTCCAGTTAACTTTTTCATTCCTTCAGCCATAAGATCTTCTGCTTCTCTTAATGCTTCATTTACTGCTGCCATTACCAAGTCTTCCAACATTTCTACATCTTCAGGATCTACAACATCTTCATCTATGGATATTGAAACTATTTCTTTCTTTCCATTAGCCTTAACAGTTACAGCTCCACCACCTGCACTTGCTTCTACTTCCTTTTCCTCTAATTCTTGTTGCAATTTTTCCATTTGCTTTTGTGCTTTCTGCATTTGCTTCATCATGCCACCCATATTTCCCATACCTGGGAACTTACCTCTTGCCATTGTTTTTAAACCTCCTAATCATTTTTTACTTCTACAAAATCCTCACCAAAGAAGTCAACGACTTCATTTAGTTTGTTATCTTTAACATTATCATTACTGGAATTATTCACTTCATCTTCCATAGTAAATTTTACTCTAACACTTTTATTAAAATATCTAGATATAACTTTATTTACAAAATCTTGATGTTTCTTTTCTAATGCTTCCTTATGAACACCAAAATTTTCTTTATATCCTATAGTCAATAAATTATTCCTAACGCTCAAAGGTCTACCTTCTTTAAGAAGAGCATATACTACTACATTTTCTTTTCTTATATAATTTAAAATTAATTCCCACTCATCTACTACTTTATCAAATTCAAATCCTGTACCTTCTGTAATCAATTCATCCTCAGCTGTTTTTCCCTTCTCTAAATCTATCCTTTCTTTCCCTATATATACTTTTTCTTCTTTTTTATCTACTTTTTCCTTTGTTATAGGCTTTTTCATATTTTTTTGAACATTTCTTCTTCCAAATTGTCTTTCCATAGTTTTTTCTGGAATCATAGTTTTTCCAGTGCTTATAAAATCTTCAAGCTTTTTCACTCTTTCTTCTAAAGATAATTCATCTTCTAAGTTTATCAGTTTTATAATAGACATTTCAAGTATAATTCTAGGCTGAGTCGACCATTTAGCTTGATTTTCTCCCTCATTTAGCAGGTCTAAAGCCTTAAGAATAAATTTCAGAGACATGTTTTCTGCTTGAATTTCATACTTCTTTATAGCCTCTTCTTCCATATCTATGATGTCATAAGGATTCTTAGAGGATTTAGCAATCATAAGATTCCTAAAATGAAGTATTAAATCTTTTATAAATTGATTAATATCTATTCCACTTTGTACAATATCATCTACAATATATAAAGATTTTTCCAGATCCTTCTCTTTTAAATTATCAACTATATTAAATATAATATCTTTATTTGCAATACCTAGTATTTCTAAAGAGTCTTTTAATCTTAACTCATCTTTATTAAAAGATATACATTGATCTAAAAGACTTACTGCATCTCTCATAGCTCCTTCAGCATTTCTAGCTATTAATTGTAGTGCACTTTCTTCATATTTAATATCTAAATCTTTACATATATTTTTTAAACTTGAAACTATATTACCAGTACCTATCCTCCTAAAATCAAATCTTTGACATCTAGATAGTATGGTTTGGGGAAGCCTTTCCGATTCAGTAGTTGCCAATATAAATATTAAATGTGCTGGTGGTTCCTCTAAGGTCTTTAAAAGTGCATTAAATGCATCATTTGAAAGCATATGCACCTCGTCCATAATATATACCTTATACTTTGCCTTTGCAGGAGCATACTGTACCTTATCCCTAAGTTCTCTTATATCATCTACACTACTATTACTTGCTGCATCCATTTCTATTACATCCATGATACTTTCGTCTAATATGCCCTTACAGATTTCACAAGAATTACAAGGATTACCATCCTTTAAATCTATACAATTTACAGCTCTTGCAAATATTTTAGCTGTAGAGGTCTTTCCTGTTCCCTTAGTTCCAGAAAATAAATAGGCATGGCCTATATTTCCATTAAAAATCTGATTTTTTAATGTAGTTGTAATATGTTCCTGCCCTATTACTTCGTCAAAAGTTTTAGGCCTATATTGTCTATAAAGTGCTTTATACATAATTTCCACCCTCACTATTATAATACATATATTATACCAAATATATATACTAATTACACTATTTATGCCCCTTTCATTTTTATAAGCGTATAATTTCTTATCTTTCTTCAAAAAAAAAGAGGATATTTATAAATAATATAGAATAGTATAAGTTATGAGTATTTGTTTATCAGAATATTATGCTAAATGAATGCTTTTATTATACCAAAATCACCTTATCAATTTACAAGAGAGAATTTTTACTAACTTATATTAAAAAGGAGGAAATAACATGTTTAAAAAAATACTAATAGGCGTACTGACCCTAGTGTTAATTTTATCCTTAACAGTGGGGTGCAGCTCTAAAAATGGTAAACAAACAAGTACTGGAGGAAAGAAAAACTATATATCCATTGCTACTGGTGGAACATCTGGAACCTATTATCCATTGGGTGGTGCAATGGCAAAGGTCTTTAATGACAACATAGAAGGTGTAACAGCAAATGCCCAATCAACTGGTGCTTCTGTTGAGAATATTGAATTAGTATCAAAAGGTGAAACGGAAATAGCCTTTGTTCAAAACGATATAGCTTATTACGCTTATACCGCTACCGAGATATTTGATGATCGTGAAAAGATAGAGAACATAAGGGGAATGGCTATGATTTATCCAGAAGTGATTCAGGTCATTGCTACTAAGAATTCAAACATTGAAACTATTGAAGATTTAAAAGGCAAAAAAGTTGCTATTGGTGCACCTGGTTCTGGTAGTGAAGCAAATGCTAGACAAATTTTAGCAGCTTATGGTATGGATTATGATGACTTAGGAAAGGCGGATTTTTTATCTTTTAACGAAGCAGCAGACCAATTAAAGGATAAACAAATTGATGCAGCTTTCATTACAGCAGGAGTACCAACTTCCGCAGTTACAGAGGTTTCTCAAACTGCAGATATTGTAGTAGTTCCTATAGAAGAAGAAAGAATTGCTGAACTTGTCGAAGAATATCCTTATTATACAGATGCTACTATACCGAAAGATACCTATAAAGATCAAAAAGCAGATATAAATACTGTAGCTGTAATGGCAATGTTAGTTGTACCAGAAGATTTAAAAGAAGATTTAGTTTATGAACTGACTAAGTATTTATTTGAAGAGAAACAGGAAATTGCCGATACCCATAGTAGAGGTAATGACATAAATCTAGAATCAGCTTTAAAAGGTATGCCTATCGACCTACACCCTGGTGCACAAAGGTATTATGATGAAAAAGGAATTAAACAGTAAAATTATAGGGAAGAGAGGTATAATTTTAATTATTTTTATAATTTTATTAATTATATATCTTTATCCCATTTATATTTTAGAAGCATCTGATTACGAAACAGATAAGTATTTAAGAAGTTGGAAAGTTCAGAAATATGATAGGTTCAGTATAAAGCACATTCATTCTGTTCAATTGGTACCCGTTATAGAAATATACTCTATTAACCATAATGGGGATATTATACTTGAGGAATCTTATTTCCATTCCTATGGTGCTGGCTTACCAGCCACAACTCCTTATGATTTCAGTATAACGGAAAATGGCTTTAAAATATACAATATTAACGAAAAAATGGATAATCTTATTTATAGGACTGGTGCCGTTAAAGCAGAGCACCAGATCTATATTAATAAGCATTATGAAGCCTTTTTGGATTTTTCGGAACCTAGGACTAGCGTAAAATTTGATGTTAAGAAAATATCTTTTTTAAAACAGTTATTAAGGGAGGTTTTTCAATGAAAGATGTAAAAGATGTAGATGAATTGTTAGAAGAATATGACCAAGAATCTAGTGGCTCTAGGAAACTTGTTGGTCTTATTGGAATAATAGCTACCATTATTGCTATTGGAATGTCTGTATTTCACCTTTATACGGCAGGAAGAGGTACCTTACTTTCTTTAAGGCAAAGGTCATTGCATATTATTTTTGCCTTTACCTTAGGATTTTTATTATTTCCAGCAACTAAAAAAGGAAATAAAAAGAAACCATCTATATTGGATTATGTTTTTATCGGATTAAGTCTACTTATATTTGGATACTTATTTATTTTTGTAGAAGAAATTGCCCTAAAAGGTGGAAATATGACCACTATGGATATTTTATTTGGTGCTACGGCAATTCTTTTAACCTTAGAAATCACTAGAAGGGTCGTAGGACCTGAGCTTCCAATAGTAGCTATTATATTTTTGCTATATGCTAGATTTGGTCCTTATTTCCCAGGAGAATTGGGACATAGAGGCTATTCTTGGAGTAGAATCATTGGACATATGTATTTCACACTAGAAGGACTCTTAGGTATACCTATAGGTGTATCAGCAACATTTGTATTTATGTTTCTTTTATTTGGTGCCTTTTTGGACAAAACAGGAGTTGGTGAGTTTTTTATCAACCTTGCCTATTCTTTAA
>DATGTQ010000024.1 GCA_035301805.1 Tissierellales bacterium | reverse complement strand
AGTAGGAAAGTATTAGATCGGGTTAATACAATAGAGTTTTCTGATGTAAGATTAGATTTATTAGATTTTGATACGGAAGATAATATAGACAAGTTAAGTTTAGATAATTCATGGTTTAAAACTAGATTTTTATCTATAAAGGATGCAATTAATGCTGAAAGAAAGTATGTTACTAGGATAAATGATGAGATAATTGAGATTAATAATATAATGGCTATAGGTAATAAACATTTTGGATACAGAGTAAGGGATGAAATTGTATTTTATATGTTGGAAAATAAAATAAATGGTTTACTAGAGGAACATATAGCGTTTGATTACCAGATTATGCAAAAGATTCTACCAACTATTACAGGAAGTGAAAGAGTAATTAAAGAAATCCTTATAGATTTATATAATTATTGTAATCCAAGTAGTCAGATTGTTGAAGAGATAGATTATATTAAACATGGGGAAGAAGGATTAGAAACAGCTTTATATATTAATTCTGCAAATAAAATACTTATGATGTTGAGGGGTTATGAAGATGGATTTGCTTCATTCTGGCAATAGAACTACTCTTGTACAATTGAAAAATAAGGATTTTAATTTATTTATAATTGGAGGGAATCCAAAGGAAAGGATTAAAAATCTAAAGACTAATCTAAATCAGCCAGCTGCAATAAAGATATATTACGATCACCATATGAAGACAAATCTTAAGACTATTACCGATTATGGAAACTTGGTTACAAACTATGGGCATACTATGATGCCTTGTTTTTTTGAAGATGGACAATACCAATTAGTATTAGAGAAAAAGGAGGAAGGAAATTATGAAATCTTTCACAGTGGAGTTAGAATAACTGATGAGTTCCAGGCGATTGGAAATTCCTTTATTGGTATTATAGATTTTTCTTCTGATATTGGATATACCAATATAGATATATACAAGGATGGTAACAAAGTTATTAAAATAATTTTAGAAGTTTTTCCAAGCAAACTAGATTATTATAAGGATTATCAGGAATTAATTATGGAAATTAATGAGGAAATAACTTCCTTAGCTTTTAAATTTTTAGATAAGACTTATTTAGAAGGAAAGTTAAAAGATACTGCCTATCAGACTAATACAGAATTCCTTAATATTTTAGATGTTATTTTTGGTGATTTGGAACTTGCATTAAAAAGAATTGTGAATAATTTTAAACATAATGTTATTACTTGTGAAAGCTTAACACAAACCCACAAAGCCAAGAGAATATCTAATAAGACTATAAAATATTTCAGAACTCATGCTGATATTTTAACCAAATCAAATAAAGGATTTATAAATATAAATAATTCTTTTTATTACCCTCAAAAAGTAGTACAAGAAAAGAAAATTACAACTATAGATATATTTGAAAATAGATTTGTGAAATATATGGTTCAAAAAACCGTTAAGAGATTAAGAACTATTGAGAAGTATTTGGGTAGTAGAGATCAACGGGAGAATAATACTTTAAATTTCATTAGAAAAAAGATACAAATTCTAGAAATGTATCTAAATAATTATTTTCAAAAAGTTGGTGATTTAACTGGAAACAAAAGTATGAGCTTAGTTTTCCAAATGGCACCAGGTTATAAAGAAATGTACAAGAAATATGTAATGCTTAATAAGGGTTTAGACTTAGGAGATGATTTATTTAAGATTACACCTAAAAAACTATATTCTTTGTATGAGATATGGTGCTATATAAAGATTCACAAAATATTATCTGATTTAGGTTATGATGTTGAGGAATATGGAATATTACAGTATAAGGATAATGGTATGTATCTATCACTTTCGCAAGACTCTCAAGCTAAAATGATATATAAAAATAATAAAAATAAATTGGAGCTTTGGTACAATAAATCTTATACTATGCCTACAACGGATCAACGGCCAGATACTGTTTTGCATATTAGAAATCTTAATGACAAAGAGAATAGAACCTATATTTTTGATGCAAAATATAGAATTTCTATAAGTGATGGCAAAGTAGGACCTATGGTAGAGGATATAAATGTTATGCATAGGTATAGGGATGCCATTGTATCAAAAATGAGTGATGAGTTTCAATATAAACATGAGACCTTCGGAGCATATGTGATGTTTCCTTATGGGAACGAGAAAGATTTCAAAAATCATAAATTCTATAAGAGTATAAATGAAGTAAATGTAGGGGCTTTTCCTATGTTACCAGGAAGTACAAAACTTCTTTCTAAACATTTAGAAAGAATAATTAATCAATCCCATTTGGAAGCTAAAAGTGAAAGAATTTTAGTAGATGATTATGATGATTATGCAAAGTTCAAATTGGAGAATGTAATGGTTGTAAATGTTAAGGATAAAAAACACTTAGGGGTATACAAGGAGCAACAGTTTTATCATATACCAGAAAAAAGACTATCAAATGTTAGGCTAGGAATAGAATATTTGGCTTTTTATCAGTCTAAAAGATCTTTTGGTAACGCGGGTGGGATTAAATATTTTGCTAAAATAAATGATATAGTAAAATACAAAAGAGGAGAGTGTAAGGAACTGCCAGCACGAAGAGGTACTGAAGAAGAAATATATTTAAGGTTTGATTTAGATAGTATTAAAGAAATTGAACATATTAAACCTATTCAATCTGGAACTCAGCTTGTATCTTATACTACTTTTTATCTATTAATAAATGCAGAAAATATGCATGAACTAAAACTAAAAAGCAATTTAGAAATAGAAGTTTATAAAAAGCTTAGGAGTATAGCACAGGAAAACAGTTGGGCTATTAGAAAAGAGTTTAACCAATACCTTATAAATAAAAATACTGTAGAAATTCTTGAGGGTAAAACCATTAGAATTAATGGAAAAATTACTAAATTAAAAGACATAAAAGAAGCATTATTAATTTAGAATTAATAGATAACTTGGTATTATTTTAAAATCGTGGATGACTATAGTACGAAAAGAGAACAAAGATGAACTACCAATTATTGTACCAATGGTAATTTATCACGGTAAAGAGAAATGGAATCTGAAAACAGATTTAAGAGATATGATACCAGGATTTGGTGGATTACCAAAATACTTTAAGAAAGAGCACCAGTATTTAAATATGATTTTTTTAACATAGGAGAATATGAAGAAAGTGATTTTGAAAGATTAACTAAGTTAACCGCAATGATGCTTAAGGCGTTTCAGGATGCTTTTGAAGAGTATATAGAAGTGATATTAACAAATTTTTTACTAGCTTTAGAAGAAGTACAAAATGAAGAATCAGTGGAAACACTAATTTACTATGGAGAAATATATTTAAAATATATAGAACTAACTAATGATAATATTACGGAAGAAGATATAGTAAAGGAAATAAAAAAATTATATGGAAAGGGGCTGTTACTATGAGTATATTACGGAGAAGAGAAGAAATGGGTATACAGAAGGGAATGCAGGAAGGAATGCAAAAAGGAATACAAAAAGGTATGCAAGAAGGCATGCGAAAAGGAATACGAGAAAGAAATCTTGAAATAACTAAAAACTTATTAAAAGAAGGAACAGAAATAGCCTTAGTAGTAAAAGCAACGGACCTTTCTAAATCTGAAGTGGTAAAGCTTAATGAAGAAGTTAATAAATAATACCATATAGTGATAGAGGATGAAGAGATAGTGCTGATCATCCTCTATTGTCTTTAGTCCAGAAATATACCATAGAATATACAAAAACACCTTATTATTCAGCATAAACTTGATGCATTAAATCAAATTACTAGGGTATCCTTTAAATGAAAGTGAGGGATATTCTATGAAAGAAAATAAAACTAGTGAAGAATTAATATATGATTATACCAATAAATCAGAGCTAACTAATACGGAGAGAAAAGATTTTTTCTATCATTTAACTTTATTAGATTGGAATAATATGGCTAAAGACTATGGTGAAAGTTTTAATGATAAAATATTAAAGAAGATAATGAATGAAAAAATAGAGGATTTGGAAACCATGTCTAATGCTATTCTATTATATAATAATCCTTATGGTATATATACATTAGAATTTGGTAAGTTAATTACAAAGTTTTATTTAAAGGATAAGATTAAGTTTATAAAAGCTTTAAATTTAGTAAAAGATGAAACCATAAACATTGTCTATGTTTTTAGATTAGAAAGAATATTTCCCGATGATTACACCGAAGATGATTCAGCAGAAATCCAGGCTTCTAATATGCTAACGGATGAGGAAAAAGAAACGGCAAGAATGTTTTTTAAAATGTATAGAAATATATGTATATCCTGTTTGTAATTAGTGTCAAATTTAAAAACGTACTATTAAATAAATAATATCAAAATTGTCAAGATTTTAGATTTAGATAAGAACTTAAAATCTTGGCAATTTTGATATAATTGTAATAAGAAAATAATTTAATCTAGTTTTTGTTAAAAACTCATAATTTCTTCAAGGGAAATAGGGTTGTTGGTTAAATATACATATTGAATGGTTTCACTCCATTTGCATAATTTTGTTTCTACTTAGTTAATCCAACAAATTAGGGTGAAACCCTTTTTGTTTTTTGAATAAAACTAAGTAAAATTAATAATTAAGGATTATTCAATTTACTTATTAAATATAAATTAGATAAGCCTCTTAAAAAAATCTACCAGTCGACAAATATTATGATAAATTACTAGACTTATATGTTTTTTATATTTTGAAATATATGAATAAATAAAGCATATGAACATTTCAAAAAGTCTTATTACTATAAAAGGACAACACTACAGCATATTAGATAGTCATAGGGATTATATGAATCCTATTTCAATAGATATAGATAAAGCTGAAGGAAGCAATCCTCCCCATAGCAAAGGTAACGGGTTCTATCTGACTATTGTTAGAACCGACCCATATATGTGATGTAGATGTACTTGAAGACTTTCTATTGTAAACTAGTATTGCAAATAAAGCTGAGGGTTAGGGAAATGGTGGTGGGCAACAATTTGGTGATAAAAGTCCATTTAGGGGCTTCCTAAAAATCATTAGATATAGTTGAATGGTGGCAGGAGCTTTTGCAGTTGGTAGTTGCTCTACAATACATGGGTTGTCCAATACTGAAGAAGGATTGGATAATTTATATTATGGAATAAAAGGAGATGGTAAGTCTATAGATGTAAATCCTGCTGGAGATGCTCACTTTGAATCCAATCCAGAATTATATTATACAATAGGTAATGCAAGTACAATAATCTCTAGTATAGAAGCTCCAATAGCAAGTAGTGTTTCAATAGAACAAGTTGTGGCAACTTAAGTTAAACGTCTAGTATCTGGTGCAGTAGGTTTAATAGCATCAAATGCTCTTATGGATAGATATGATTTAAATAAATATATAGCCATGGGGATTATTGGATCGGGGACAAAGAACTATAGGTTTATCCAAGTGGGACAAAATGTATGTTAAAATATATAGGATGTAATGATCAAGATATAGGGATCTTTACAACATTAGTAAGAAGTCAACAAATATTAAATGAGTTTTAATATTAATATACAGAATTATCTAAAATAGGGTATAATAAATATAAGGATAATATTATATAGGAGGTCCGGAAAATGGGAACTAAAGAACTGTTAAGTCCATTAAATGACCTAGTTTTTAAGGCTCTCTTTGGAAGAGAACAAAAGAAGAGTAAAATTATTCTAATCGATTTCTTAAATTCAATCTTAGATTTAGACGAAGAAGATAAAAT
>DATGTQ010000023.1 GCA_035301805.1 Tissierellales bacterium | reverse complement strand
TCGAGTGGGTGAAACTAGGGAGCGAATAGTCAAGCCTAGAATAATAAGCGCTTTAAATATACATCCATTAGACGCTATCGAGAACCATGATATAAGAATGGATTTATTTTATCGACTAGGTGTTATTACAATTGTAATCCCTCCATTAAAAGATAGATTAGATGATATACCAATTCTTGTGGATAAATTTATAAATAAATTTAATATAAAGTTAAATAAGAATATCAAAGGAGTTACACCCGAAGTTGAAGAAATATTTAATTCCCATAATTGGCCAGGTAATGTTAGGGAATTAGAACACTCGATTGAACATAGTATGATAATTACAACAGAAGACAAGTGTATACAAAAAGAAAATTTACCTATATTTCTCACTGAAGACAATAAATTTAACAACAATAATACCCTTCCTATGAAAAATATAAAAAATTTGGACGAAACATTAGAAAATACTGATCTAACTTCATTAATAAATAATATTGAAAAGCAAATAATCAAAGATAAAATCAATGAAGCACAAGGGAATATAACTGCCGCCGCAAGAAAACTTGGAATTAGTAGACAAAACCTAGAATACAGAACAAAAAAATATCATCTTTAAAATAAATTATTACATAAACAAATTATATTTTTCTTCTTATATTAAAAGATGTCTCGTTTACGAGACATCTTTTAATATTCATTCCATCCAATTGTCATTTTCAATATTATATGTATTATTCTATAACTACTTCTTTAGGTTTACATATTATACTTAATACAAACATTGCTATCCCTGCAAGTATAACAGCTAACATTGAAGAGAACCACATATTCCAATTTAATATCATTTCAAATAGTATATATGCTAAGGGCCCTATTATACAAGAAGCTAATGCCCCTTGTTTTGTAGCCTTCTTTGGCCACATAAGTGATGCAAATAAAGGCACCGCAATTGCTGATCCTATACCACTTAGCCCTAAATATAAGAATATAGATAAAAATTCTGGCGGATTTAACCAAGTTAATACTAGAACAAATACAGAAATAGCTCCAATTGCAATTCTTGTAATTCTTATTACTGTTCTACCTGAGGCTTCTGGATTTATAGTTTCTACATAAAGATCATTGGCTATCGCCTGTGCTACTGTCAACATCATCGATTGTGTGGTACTCATCATTGCTGCAAATATTCCTATCATCATCACGGCGGCTAATACAGTTGGCAGGTAATCTATTGCAATTTGTGATGTTAAATAGTCTCCGTCTACATTTGGATATAATATTCTTCCTGCAAGACCTGTAAAATATAAAGTATTTAAAACTACTGTTAATATTAATACAGTTATTAAAAAAGTACCTATAGTCTTTTTACTAGTATCTTTTATACTCATAAACCGCGATGCCATATATGGTTGAGCCACAAACATTATAGCCCAGTAAAAGAATACTCCTACAATTCCTTCAATTGGAAAAAGTGAATCTGGCCCTCTTGTTTCTACTACTTTTAACATGCTCGGATCTATAGATTGCAGTCCTATTTCTATTCCTGTAAATCCTCCCACAGCTCTCAAACTAACAATAACCAATACTACTGCTATAAGAAACATTGGTATACCTTGTATAAATGATGCTAATACAACAGAATTAAGTCCTCCAAATGCTACATAAACTCCAATAAATAATGTAAATATAATAATTCCTACATTAAAAGGAATATTAGTAAAAGCTTCTAATAATACTGCTGCTCCTTTAAATTGTGCTACTAATGGTAATAAATAGAATATGCATATTGCTAAAGCAATTATTATTCTAACTCCATCACTATTGAAATGCTGCCCTAAAAATTGTGGAATAGTGAGAGAACCAAG
Organism: Tissierellales bacterium; assembly: GCA_035301805.1. Lineage (NCBI taxonomy): Bacteria > Bacillati > Bacillota > Tissierellia > Tissierellales > Tissierellales bacterium. The sequence continues at coordinate 1,303 of DATGTQ010000023.1, read as the reverse complement.
TTCTTCAGATCTAGCTCTTAACTTCTTTAATAAAAGTAAAGCTGGAAATACCATTCCAGGTATGATTGCAACAACTATCCAATAGTAAGGCCATCCTACCTGTGACATAAGTCCTGGCTCCCCCATAAAAGCCGCTGCACTTACTGAACCTGTAACATAGGAGAATGCTAACATAATAGGCCCTGTATTTCTTCCGCCTAAATAATACTCTTCATCTACTGATGCATCTCCTCCACTACTTCGCTTAGCCGACATCATTCCTGTAACTACCATCGATCCTAAAAAGAGCACGAACATTATGATTGACCAAACTTTCAAACTCATATTAACTCTCCTTTCTTTCCGGTGTAATCATATAAATAATTATAGCGAGTAATGAAATTCCTGTGGATATGCCCTGAAATCCCAACATAATTTTCCAAGTATCCATAAGCTACCTCCTCGTTTTTAAATTTACAAACTTAATTAATATGTACTATAATATATTGCAAGTAATGTGCCAAGTATTTAATATATATCTAACGGTATAAAATAGGCGTTTTCATCAATGTCATTTCATATTAATAATTATTAATCTATAATAAAAGCAAAATAATCACGATATATTTTTAAAATATTGCTTTAATTAACATTTTTATCTACCTAAAGATATGATCATCAAATAATTATAGAAAAAATTTTATTAATCTAATCTATCTAATTTATCAAACTTTGTTTATATTTAATACTAAATAACATTAATCATATTATAAAAAGGTGACTTCATAACTAATGTCTTCGTTCTGAAATCACCTTTTTATAATATGTCTATATATTTTCAGTTTATCCTAGACCTAAACTTCATCTTATTTATACATATACTTTTTCTTTATCCGCTTCTTCAAATTCATCATAGCATAATCCAAATGGTTTGGCTTCAATATATCTACCTTGACCTATCTCACCTACAAATTTACCATTTTCAGCAGTTAGTTTTCCTCTTAGATATACTTTTTCTGGTCTTCCTATCATATCCATTCCTTCAAAAGAGTTATAATCTGATTCATGGTAACTATTCTCTACAGTTATTTCTCCCTTATATTCAGGATCATATATAACTATATCTGCATCAAACCCTATAGCAATTTGGCCTTTTTCTTCAAGCCCAACAATCTTTGCAGGAGTCGTTGCAAATAAATCTACAAATCTTTCTTTAGTTATCCTACCTTTTGCTACTCCATATGACCATAAAAGGGCCAGTCTGTCCTGTACACTAGGGCAACCATTTGGTATTTTACTAAAGTCTCCTATACCTTTTTTCTTA
>DATGTQ010000022.1 GCA_035301805.1 Tissierellales bacterium | reverse complement strand
TCGAGTGGGTGAAACTAGGGAGCGAATAGTCAAGCCTAGAATAATAAGCGCTTTAAATATACATCCATTAGACGCTATCGAGAACCATGATATAAGAATGGATTTATTTTATCGACTAGGTGTTATTACAATTGTAATCCCCCCATTAAAAGATAGATTAGATGATATACCAATTCTTGTGGATAAATTTATAAATAAATTTAATATAAAGTTAAATAAGAATATCAAAGGAGTTACACCCGAAGTTGAAGAAATATTTAATTCCCATAATTGGCCAGGAAATGTTAGAGAATTAGAGCACTTAATCGAGCATAGTATGATAATTACGACAGGGGATCGATATATACGAAAAGAAAACCTCCCTGTATTTCTCATTAGAAGTGAAATAAATAACAAAGGTGATGATATCCTCTCTATAAAAAACATGGCAAATGCACTAGAAAATAGCGACTTAACCTCATTAATAAATAATATCGAAAAACAAATTATTAAAGTTAAAATTGATGAAACCCAAGGGAATGTGGCTGCTGCAGCAAGAAAACTTGGAATAAGTAGGCAAAATTTAGAGTATAGAACAAAAAAGTATAATATCTAGAACTTTCATCGGAACCTTTCTATAATTGTTTCTATACGCTCTTCAATAATCCTAAATATTATATAGGATTATTGTTTAGTAAATGATCAAGAAGATGCATCTTCTTGATCATTTACTCTTTTCCATATATCCTTAATATCTAGATTTACTCTCATTTAATCTTAGTTCGTTTTTATCACTTTAGGCCTTCTATTCCATCCATTTGTTATATAACCCATAATTATATATATGACAGACCCTAACGATCCCGCAATAATAGGTGCTTCTACCCATCCAGTATCAAATACAAATACTAATATTATATTTGCTATAAATCCTGTTATCATAGAAGCAAAACAAGTCCGTAAATCTGCCTCGACTATTACACGCATAATTGTTGGACCTACAAATGCAGATATTAGCCCTCCTGTTCCAATATATGCAATTTGGTTAAGCATTCCCTGGGGTGCAAAAAATGTAAGTAGCATAGCCCATACCGCAGTTATCAAAACTCCTATTCGATTATAAAACTCTCCTTTATCTGACTGCTTACCAGAGATAGATACTAATATATCATAAGATAATGATGAAGCTAAAGATTGCAAAACTGAACTTATGGTTGAAAGCATTGCAAATAATATAAAAAGTGTAATTAAGCCAGCAATAGCTGGATGTAAAAAAGTATTTAAGAAAACCGGCATCGCACTATCAGGATTTGCTAAACCTGGATTCTTATAATACATATAAATACCTGTAATCGGAATTAGGCTTAAAATTATACCCATTGGAACCATTATTAAAGCTAATTTATGTATCTTAATATCCTCTTTAAATGATAAAAATCGTACTGACATATAAGGTAATGTAGTAGTAAAAAGTAGTGTATATATCATTACTAAGAATACACTATATTTGCCGCCACCATAAGGTATTGATGTCGTAGGATTAATCAATTCACCATTCAGCTTGCCCACTTGAGTGATCAAATCCATAATTGAAATATCCTTTGTGATTGTAAAGAATACAATCACTGAGGCTACTAACATTCCTATACACATTATCGTATCTGTAATTGCTACAGCTAATAATCCACCTTGCATTGTAAATATAACAACTACCAACATTAACATCAGTGAGGCTAATTGTTCACTAACATTTAACCATTCAGAGGCCGCAAGTCCTACAGCTCTAATTTGTCCTATAATATATACCGAAAGAAAAATAAATGTTGCTAACCCAGCTATAAAATGTACTAATCTTTTTTGTTTTTCTGTACCTCTATGTGTTACAGCCATATACTCTGGAACTGTAAGTCCACCAGACTTTTCAGCCTGTTTAGCCATAAAACCTGCAAATAATAAAGTTCCAAATATAATTCCTGGAGCAAAGAAGAAATTTGCTAAAACTTCAATAGTACCATAAGCATATGCTGTGCCAGGAGAACCAATAAAACCCCATCCACTATATCCTGTTGCCATTAATGTACCTGCTCCTACAAAAGCGCCTACTTGCTTCGCTCCCAACAGAAACCCCTCACTATCAGCCTCAGCTCCTCCTATTTTCTTACCGGAAAATGTCCCAACTGCAATCAATCCTACTGATGCAAAAATAAATATAATCCAATTAATCACTTTGTAACACTTCCTTTCGACTTATATATTTCTTTATAGATCCATACACCTAATGGTACTAATATAATAATTATACTTCCAATAATAAATGCATCAATTGGCCAAGATCCTGTCATTCCATTCCCCTCCTTAAGGATAAATTCTGTTTCCTAAATACAATTATGAAAGTTACTATAATATAATTGCAATAACCATGCCAGAATACACACTAATATAATTAATTTTATTAATGTGCACATAGAGCGTCTTACAAGATATCAGTCTCACATATGTTAAATACATATTTAATATATGTACAAAAATCATAAAAAATTCAATGAATATTTTGCTTAATATTTATCTTTTATTTATTCTTATTAATTTATTAAATTCCTTAACTTTATAGAAACTCATCATATAAAACAGGTCTTGGAGTGCACTCCAAGACCTGTTTTAATAAGAAAACCTACTAACTTTTAATAATACACGAACTTTTCGAGTTAAAACTTACAACATTTAAATCTGTATCTTATTTATGCATGTGCTTTCTCTTTATCCGCTTCTTCAAATTCGTCATAGCATAATCCAAATGGTTTGGCTTTAATATATCTACCTTGACCTATCTCACCTACAAATTTACCATTTTCAGCGGTTAGTTTTCCTCTTAGATATACTTTTTCTGGTCTTCCTATCATATCCATTCCTTCAAAAGAATTATAATCTGATTCATGGTAACTATTCTCTACAGTTATTTCTCCCTTGTATTCAGGATCATATATAACTATATCTGCATCAAATCCTACAGCAATTTGGCCTTTTTCTCTAAGTCCAACAACCTTTGCAGGGGTCGTTGCAAATAAATCTACAAATCTTTCTTTAGTTATCCTACCTTTTGCTACTCCATATGACCATAAAAGGGCCAGTCTGTCCTGTACACTAGGGCAACCATTTGGTATTTTACTAAAGTCTCCTATACCTTTTTTCTTA
>DATGTQ010000021.1 GCA_035301805.1 Tissierellales bacterium | reverse complement strand
GATATTTTAAAACTAGAAGATGAACTCAATAATACTATAAATGAAAAAGAAGGTCTAATAGGCAATATAAAGTATATGGATGATAAAGTTTCATATTCCACTGTATATTTAGATATATCTGAAGTAGATAAATATACTGCTAAAGAAACTCCCGAAGACCCTAATGAAACAAAATTTGGACAAAAAATTAAAAATGCTTTTAATGACTCCATATATTATATAAAGTTAGTTTTTCAAAATTTAATAATAGTTCTAATTTATATTTTACCTTATGCATTAATTGGGTTCCTGATTTATTTTATAATAAATCAGATTAGAAAGAAAAAGTAAGCTTTCACCACCATGGCCTCTATTATTATAGTCATTATGAACAACATCCCAAATACAATGAATAACAATTTCTAATAAGAAGTTGTTATTCATTGCATTTGCGTACCGTTCATCACAATCCCATGTATTTTTCTCTTTTTGACTTCAAACTTACTGTATCTTATTTTTTCTGTTATACATATACTATAACATATGTTATAATATAATTAATACTATATAATCGAGAGGTGGAATACTATGAAAATAAGATTTAAGTTGTTTTTACTAACCCTTATTATAATTTCCATAATAAATATTACAGGTTGTAAGAAAAAAGATGGTACTAATGATGGAATAAGCCATGGGAAAAACTATAGTGAAGAAGAATATAATTTAGAAACTGAAGATGGAACAATTTATGGGACTTTAATGACCCCTGAAAAAATGGAAAAGGGAACAGTAGCTTTAATAATTGCTGGTTCAGGTCCTACAGATAGAAATGGAAATAATCCTTCTATTTCTGGGGAAAATAATAGTTTAAAAATGATAGCTGAGGCTTTAGCTGAAGAAGGTGTATCTTCAGTAAGATATGACAAAAGAGGTATAGCCCAAAGTTCTAGTCTAATTAAAAGTGAAGAAGAGCTAGTCTTTGAAGATTATATTGATGATGTTAGAAATTGGGTGGAAAAACTTAAAGAAGATGAAAGATTTTCTGATATTATAATTGTAGGCCATAGTGAAGGTGCCCTTATTGGTGCAGTAGCTGCTTCCCAAGCTGATATTCAAGGATATGTTTCCTTAGCTGGTATGGGTTCCTCTGCTTACGATACTTTAGTGCGACAACTAAAGGATCAACCAGGAAAAATAGCTGAAAAAAGCCAACCTATATTAGATGAACTAAAGAAAGGAAATCTAGTTGAAAATATAGATAAGGATTTAGAAGCATTATTTCGCCCTAGTGTTCAACCTTATATGATTTCATGGTTTAAATATAATCCTACTGAAGAAATATCAAAAATAGAAGTCCCAATATTAATTGTCCAAGGTACAAATGATCTTCAAGTTACTGTTGAGGATGCTGAAAATTTACATCAAGGAAATCCAGACTCTAAGTTAATACTAATAGAAAAGATGAACCATATATTAAAAGATGCTCCTAAAAGTAAAAATAGAAACTTTGCCACCTATAGTAAACCAGATTTACCTTTAAATGAAGAATTTGTGAAGGAATTAATAGAATTTGTTAATAACATTAATTAATTATAGAAATTTTATTTTCTAATGTATAAACTGAGAACATATTTGTTAGTAATTTACTATAGAATTAGTCTAAATTAAAGGACCTTGAAAACAAGGTTTCAAGGTCCTTTAATACTCAGCTAAAATACTTTTTTATTTCTTTCACCTTTGGAACTTTACCCACGGTTTTTACCTCATCATCTATAACAAGAGCTGGGGGATTCATAACACCATAAGCTACAATTTCCTTTAAATCAGCTACTTTTTCTATAGTAGCATCTAATTTTAAGTCTTCTAAAGCCTTATTTAAATTTTTTTCTAATTTATCACATTTAGAACAACCTACACCTAATATTTTTATTTCCATAAAACTATACAGAATCTAGTCATAATAAACTATATTTTTAGTTGCGAAAAAACATGATAGATTCTATTTCCTCCCTTCTAAAATATATTTCTATTCACAAACATCTATATTCTCTAATTCATTGCTATACAAATATAAAGGAAAAAGCATTAAGTCCGTATCCAACTATTATTATTCCCAACGTTACAATAGCTACAAATGTAATTAATAATTTTGGTTTTACAACCTTACTTAACATTACTAAAGATGGAATTGAAAGAGTAGTTACTCCCATCATAAAAGCTATAACTGTACCAATCCCTACTCCTTTAGCCAACAAAGCTTCTGCTATTGGAAGAGTACCAAATATATCAGCATAAATTGGTATACCAATAAAAGTAGCTATTAAAACTGAGAAAGGATTATTCTCTCCTAAAATTCTTTCTATAATAGATTGGGGAACCCAATTATGAATTCCTGCACCTATACCTACTCCGACTAAAATATAGGGCCATACTCTACCAACTATATCTTTTACCTGATCCTTTGAAAATTCCATTCTATCTTTACGAGTCATTCCCTTAGGTTCAACCTCAGCACCATCTACTGCCCATACGTAATCTTCAACATACTTTTCCATCTTTAAATTATTAATTAATACTCCTCCCATAACTGCTACAATTACACCTACTACTACATAAACTACTCCAATTTTAGTACCGAAGAAAGACATTAGCAGCATAAGAGATGCCAAATCAATCATAGGTGAAGATATTAAAAATGAAAAAGTAGCTCCTAAAGGTAATCCTGCAGAAACAAAACCTACAAAAATAGGTATACTAGAACAACTACAAAAGGGGGTTAAAATGCCTAATAAAGCTCCTAATATATTTCCTTTAACGCCCTTGATACCACCAATAATTTTCTTAGTTCTCTCTGGTGGAAAATAACTTTGGATATAGGATATTAAATAAATCATTACTGATAAAAGTATAAATATTTTTATAGTATCATAGATGAAAAAGTGAATACTACCACCTATACGGCTATTTATAGATAGTTTAAAGAACTTTTCTACTAATATCTCTATCAAATTCCAAAGCCATTTCATCTTAAGTAATTGGTCATTTAAAAAAGTAAATATAGCCATTTAATTACCACCTCATACAATAAATATAGTCGTAATTTAAATACTTTATTTTCAATTTAAAACTATACTCTATTATTTTGAAATTCTTTTGCTCTTGTTAGCTATTTCAATATATTTTGCTGCTGCTTTACTTTTCTCTATATCTAATTTCAAAGTGGAATAGTCTTCTATGTTTTCAGCTATATCTTTAAGTATATTTTCGAACAATTCTTCTTCAATATTTAAAGAATAGAAAATATATTGTTCCTTTCTCTCATCTTTTACTAACCCTGCATCTCTAAGCTTCCCAAGATGTTTAGACATATTTGGCTGAGATATTCCTGTTATGCCACTTAATTGACAAACACAAAATTCCCCATGGTATAAAAGGGCCATTATTCTTAATCTAGTTTCATCCGAAAGTAATTTAAAATAATTCGTAAGCTTTTCCATTATATTTCTTCCTCTCCCTTAATTATCTTAATTTCATCTTATCTCCTACAATTTCTTCCCAATTACTAAATATTGGTCTAATTATTTGAGGCCCAACTTTAGATATTATAATTAATTGAGATTTCTCTTCATTTTTATTAGTTAATTTATAATCTATTCTTTTACCAACTACATCAACTTGATTCCAACCATCTTCAAGCTTGAAAAAACCTTTCATTCTATAACAGTCTTTTTTAATAGTATCTATAAATTGAGTAAGTTGATCCTTAGTTATATTGCCATCATAAGTTAATGTTAAAGTTTTCGGTCTATTTTCTGGAGTATTAGTAGTATCTTCTACTCCAAGCCAGCCTTTTCCTATAAGATCTTCTCCCAGGAAATTATAATCTATTTCACCATTTATAGATTCTACAATAGGTACTTTCTCATTTACTTCTCTAATTTTTGCTTTTACTTTATTTAGTTTCTCATTATCTATTAGATCAACTTTAGATATAACTGCTAAGTGGCAGAATTTAAGCTGTCTTTCAACAGTTTCTTCCTTTTCTATTTGCTCTAAAAAATTAACTCCATCTACGATACAGATTGCTCCACTATAATCATATACATCACCTTTTGCCACTTCTACTGCATCTAAGAATTCTCCTATATTTGATGGATCTGCCAATCCTGAACTTTCAACAAAAACATATTCCATATTTCTATCTGCCATTTCCACTAAAGCTGATACAAACGAAAGTTGTAAACAGGAGCAAAATATAGAACCTTTATTTATTTCTACAAGCTCCATTCCTTCTTTTTCTATTATAGGGCCGTCTATTCCTACCTTACCAAATTCATTCATTATAACTGCCACTTTATTATCTGATAAATCCTCTAGAATATTAGTAAGAAAAGTAGTCTTTCCTGAACCTAAAAATCCTGTAAGTAAATATAATTTTGCTTTATTTCCCATATTATTTCCTCCCAACGTATATAATAATGAGCAGAGCCATATTCTTATATGTCCATATGGTTATATACGTATAATAGCCTTTAGTTTTTTATTTGTCAACTATTTTACAATATATTTTATAGTTTCTTGAAATTAAAAAATAGAAAAGAAACAGCTAGAAAAACTGTTTCTTTTCAACTAATCCAATTTAAGTTTTGAAAGAGCGTCTGCTAATTGGGTGTTAATAGGCTCTTTGTTTTCTTTCTTTTGTTTTTTAAGGTATCTATTGACTTCCTTTTTAGAAACCTTATTATTATACTTTTTCTTTCTTTCATTAAATGCGGAAAGCTTTTCTCTATATCCACAACTACAAGTAAAGATTCTACCTTCTCCTTCTCCACGTAATTCTAATCTTTTTTTACAGTTTGGACATCTAGCATTAGTCCTTTGAGAAATATTTCTCCTATATCCACACTCTCTATCCTGGCAAATATACATAGTGCCTTTTTTATTTTTTACTTCTAACATATACTTACCACATTCAGGACATTTACTTCTAGTTATATTGTCATGTCTAAATACTGCATCACTGTTTTTAATTTCTTTGACAATAGATTTTGAGTATTCCTTCGTTTCATTTATAAAAGTCTTCCTTTTCAATTTACCCTTAGCTATAGCCCCAAGCTTTTGTTCCCACTCTGCCGTTAATGCAGGGGATTTTAATTCTTCTGGAACTAATTCAAGAAGTTGTTTTCCTTTTGAAGTTATGAAAATATCCTTACCTCTCTTCTCTATTAAAAAGGTATTAAATAACTTTTCAATAATATCCGCCCTTGTAGCTACTGTACCAATACCGCCAGTTTCTCCAATTATATTAATTAACTCTTTACTTTCTCCCTCCATATACCTTTTTGGGTTTTCCATAGCCGATAATAAAGTTCCTTCATTAAAGGGTGCTGGTGGTCTAGTCATACCCTTGGTTTGAACAATTGAAGATATTCTTAAAGTATCTCCTTTCTTTATGCTTGGCAATACTTGTTCTAAAATAGCATCATCTTCTTCCTCTTGATAATCATTGGAATAAACTTCTTTCCAACCTTGGGATATAATATTTTTACCTTTAGCAATAAAAGTTTCCTCTCCTATTTTAACTTTTATAGTTGTTTCTTCATATTTAAAAGGAGGATATAGAACTGCAAAAAATCGTTTAAGAACTAAATCATATATATTTCGTTCTTTATTGCTTAACTCACTTAATAATACCCTCTCTTCTGTTGGAATAATGGCATGATGATCTGAAACCTTACTATTATCTACAAATGATTTATTTCCTCTTATAGGTTTCTTTAAAATTTTAGAAGCAAATTTATTATAGGAACCAATATTACAAGCCCTAATTCTTTCATCTAAAGTACCTACTACATCTTCAGAAATATACCTAGAATCTGTTCTTGGATAAGTTAATAATTTATGTCTTTCATATAGATTTTGCATAATAGAAAGTGTTTCCTTTGCTGAATAATTAAATATTCTATTAGCATCTCTTTGAAGTTCAGTTAAATCATATAACTTTGGCGGATAACTCCTTTTATCTACCTTTCTTACATCTACAACCTTGGCATCCTTTCCATTTATACTATTAAGAGCTTTATCACATTTTTCCTTATTAAAAGTTCTTCTTTGATTACTACCTTTTTCTTGCCATACTAACTTTAATTTATTAAAGAAAGCATCTATTCCATAATATTCTTTTCCCTTAAAGTTCCTTATTTCTTCTTCCCTTTTAGCTATCATTGCTAAAGTAGGACTTTGTACTCTACCACAGGAAAGTTGAGCATTATGTTTACATGTTAAAGCCCTAGTAGCATTTATTCCTACAACCCAATCTGCCTCTGCCCGTGCAACAGCAGATTCATAAAGACTTTCATAATCTTTACCAGGTCTTAATTTATTAAATCCATCTTTTATAGCCTTATCAGTAACAGATGAAATCCAAAGTCGTTTAATAGGTTTATTTACATGAGCCTTTTCTATAATCCATCTAGCTACAAGTTCTCCTTCTCGACCTGCATCTGTAGCAATTACTATTTCAGATACATCTTTTCTATTCATCTGTTTCTTTACTATATAAAACTGCTTGCTACTGGATTTTATAACCTTAAGCTTTAAGTATGGAGGAAGTATAGGTAAATCTTCTAATTTCCAAGATTCATACCTTTTATTATAATCTCCTGGTCCAGCTATAGTTACTAAATGGCCCAAAGCCCAAGTCACTATATATTTATTCCCTTCTAAATAACCATTTCTTTTATTATTGCAGTTTAAAACTCTTCCTATATCCCTACCTACAGAAGGTTTTTCTGCTAATACTAATATTTTACTCATTTCTACATCCTTTCAACTACTCATATTTTAAAAAACATTATACTATTAAAAATATTATAGCATATTATACAATTCCTCTAAATTATGATACAATAAATATACAAGTTAATATTGCTTATCAAGATTAGGGTAGAGAGTTAGCTCAATGACCCTATACCAACCTACTGAATAGTAAGGTGGTTCTGCTAACAACGATAAGGAGGTGTTATAATAAAATGGCTAATTTAAGTCCTTCTTATTGAAATAGGAAGGACTTTTTCTATTGGAAATTATTTATTGAAATTGCGAGGAGGGTTTTTTAATGAAATTTGTAAATGAAGGTTTAACGAAAGGCTATGTTTTACATGAACTATCTACTGGTGAATGCTATGTATGTAGGATCTTAAATAGTTATGATAATGATGAGGAAGCTACAAAAGGACTTACAAGCCTACTTTGTAAAAACACAACAGAAAAAGATATGTTAGAAGAATACACTGAGAAAAAAAGAAAAGAATTTCCTGGGATATAAAATTTAAATAATATAATAGACTCATAGATAAATCATTTATCTATGAGTTTATTAATACTATTCAACGGATTTTAGAGATTCTACCATTTCTATTTTTCGTAATTTAAAATACATTGCAAAGTTTACTAATACAGCAAATATAATTGTTAAAATAGCCGAATATACAAAACTTATGGGTCTAATTAATCTTCCAAACATTATATAGTCTATTTCACCAGTTAAAATAATATATCTATGAAGAAAGTATCCCATAATTAACCCTAATATTATGCCTATTATAGTTAAAACAGTATTCTCATTATATACATAGGCAGAAACTTCATTATCATAAAATCCAAGAACTTTAATAGTGGCTATTTCTCGCATTCTTTCACTAATATTTACATTGGTTAAATTATATAGAACTACAAAAGCCAAAGCTCCTGCAGAAATAATTAATACTAATACCACATAATCTAAGCTACCTACCATATCTTCATAACTACTACTTATGCCAGTTATAAAATCTACAGAAACAACTTCAGAGTTCTTTAAAAGTTCTGTTGATAGTTCCTCTTCAAATTTATCAGATGTATCAACATTTTTGGTTAATAATTTTTGAAATCCTACTTCTTCATCATAAAGTTTTTCATACAATTTTGGAGTCATATATATATAATGAGCAACGTAGTTTTCAGTAATTCCTGTTATCTTCACTTTTACCTTTTCATTACCTTCATCTTTAATATATAGTTCATCTCCAAGATTTACACCCAATAAATTAGACATTTTTTCTGTTAAAATTATTCCGTCATCTCTTAATGGGATTTTTTCTCCCGTTACCCTATCTCTCAAAACTATAAAATTTTCCATTCTATTGAAATCTTTGGGAACAATAAGGGAAGCATCTTTTTCTTCTTTAACACCCAGTTTAATATTTTCTTCCTTTATTAATAAATACTCAGATATTCCTTTATTTTTTTCCACTAACTTCCTAGCATCTTTCAGCCCTTCATCTTTCAAGTCTACCACCATATCATATTGATATATTTCGTCATATTGTTTTTTGGGAGTTTCTAAAATAGAATCTTTAAGACCAAATCCTGCTACCATTAAGGCGGTACAGCCTCCTACACCCAGTATAGTCATAAATAACCGTTTTTTATATCTAATTAAATTCCTAACAGTAACCTTTTGTGTGAAATTAAGTCTAGACCATATAGGTTTTATTCTTTCAAGTAAAATCCTCTTTCCTGATTTTTGAGCTTTTGGCCGCATAAGTAATGCAGGAGTTTCTACAAGCTCTTTATAAACTGAAGACCAAGCAGCAAATGTAGTGGAAAACACCCCAAATATTATTGAAATTATAGCATAGTATATATTGAACTCCGTTACTATAGGGGGCATTATATACATAATTCTATAAGAATTAAATATTATAGTAGGAAAAACCTTAAAACCTAGTAATACTCCTAATATACCGCCACCTATACTGGCAAGACCTGCATATATAATATATTTAGAGGCTATGGCTATTTTACTATAACCTAAAGCTTTAAGAGTACCTATATATATTCTTTGTTCATCAACCATTCTAGTCATAGTCGTAAAAGATACTAAAGCCGCTATAAGAAAAAAGAATACTGGAAATACTTTTGCAATAGCATCTATTCTATCTGCTGCCATTTCATAATCTATAAAATCTAAGGTTTGATTTCTCTTAATTACATACCATTTTGGTTCCTTAATACCTTTTATTTCCTCTTCACCTTCAGCTATTTTTTCACGTGCTTCTTTTAATTCTTCCTCTGTTTCTTTTTCAGCCTTTTCATAACCTTCTTTTCCTTTTTCTAGTTCTTCTTTAGAGTCTTCCAATTCTTTGCGACCAATAGCAAATTCATTTTCAGCTTTTATCTTTGCATCCTTAAGTTTTGATTTTTCCTTGCCTAATTCTTCTTTTGAATTATCTAATGTTTTTCTGGCTACCGTAAGCTCTTTTTCTCCTTCTTCTAACTCTTTTTTTCTTAACTCTAACTCAGCTTTACCTTTCTTTAGTTCTTTTTCCCCAGCTTCTAATTTTTCATTAATTTCAGCATAACCTTGCTGAAGTTTTAATTTTTCTTTTTGTAATTCTTCAGGTAATTCACCTAATTCTTCTTCAAATTTTTCTAGCTCTTCTAATTGTTTTTCTATTTCTTTCCTATTAGCTTTAGCCTGGGATATTTGATTTTCACTTTCCTTTATCTTATTTTCTGCTTTAGGAATTTCAATTTCTGCTTGTTTTTTAGCTTCTGTAAAAACTTTGTATCTTTCTTTATATTCTTTTTCTCCCTTTTCTAATTCTCTTTCCCCATTAGCTATCTTATTTTCCGCTTCCTTTATAGTATCTTTAAATTCCTTTTCTTTTTCATTAAGCTTATTTTCACCATCTAATATTTCCTTCTCTCCCTTTTCAATTTCTTTTTCTGCCGCTGCTAACCCCTCTTCAGCTATTCTCTCTCCATCTTTAAGTTCTTCTTTACTATCATTTAGCTTTTCATTTGCCTCATCTATTATTTCATCATAACGCTTTTTAGCCCTAGTCTTTCCTAACTTATCAAGACTTTTCCTTACTGGTTCAAGAATCTCATTATATTCATTATCAAAGGTTAATTTTTCCCGGGCATTTTTAAAAATTAAAAAAACATCTGTGTAAACAGGCATTTTAAAATTTTCATCAGGAATCATTATAAAACTATCTACTTTCCCATTTCCAATATCCGTAGTACCTCTTTCATCTGTTATATAATAAGGGGTTTCTACCATACCTACAATAGTATACTTATCTCTTTTTAAATTTTCATTAATATTTTCATCAGTTCCAGAAAATAATTTTACTTTAGAACCTATTACTAATTCTGAATTATTCATTTTACCCTTTTCAGCAACAGCTTCTCCCGGCTTTTTAGGATATCTTCCTTCTACTAATTTTGTTCTATTTATATAGGACTCATCAGGATTTTTAATCTTATCTATTGGTAAGGAAAGAACTTTTAAAACCATATCCCCATCTTTTCCATTAACTAAAACATCTATAGAATGGCTAGACTGAACACCTTCTGCTTCTGATACTTTTTTAATCATATCCACATCTTCATCATTAAAACCTATAGTTGATACAAGTCTTATATCCATAAGTCTATATTCATCAAAGTATTTATCTGCAGTAATTTTCATATCTGGACAAGTTGCCTTAATTCCAGCAAAAAACCCTACTCCTAAAGCTACTATAGCAAAAATAGAAAAAAACTTACTAAGAGAACCTTTTATTTCCCTAAATATATCTTTAAGTAAGGCATTTTTCATACTACCACTCAATCCTCTCTACGGGTATAGGTTTATCATTAATAGTGGTACTTTCTACTTTTCCACTTCTAATACTTATAACTTTATCTGCCATAGGAACAATAGCCGTGTTATGAGTAACAACTACTACAGTCATCCCCATATTTCTACTAGTATCCTGTAATAATTTTAAAATAGCTTTACCAGTGTTATAATCTAAAGCCCCCGTTGGTTCATCACATAATAATAATTTAGGATTTTTAGCTAAGGCCCTTGCAATAGCTACCCTTTGTTGCTCTCCCCCAGAAAGTTGTGCTGGGAAATTATCCATCCTATCTTTAAGACCTACTTGCTCTAAAATTTCTTCTGGCTTAAAAGGATCTTTAGATATTTGTGTAGCCAGTTCTATATTTTCAAGGGCTGTAAGATTTTGAACTAAATTATAAAATTGGAATACAAAACCTATATCATATCTTCTGTAGGAAGTTAATTCTTTTGGATTGTATTTACTAATTTCATCTCCATCTACTATTAGTTCACCACTAGTTGGAGAATCCATACCCCCCATTATATTTAAAACAGTACTTTTACCGGCACCACTAGCTCCTACTATTATTACAAACTCTCCTTTATCTATAGAGAAATCCATTCCATCTAGAGCTTTTATTTCTACCTCTCCTGTTTTATATATTTTCTCAATATTGCTTAGTTCAATAAATCTTTTCATAATTAGCTTCCTTTCCATAAATTAATACTAAACTATCTCTTATAATATATTATATATTTTTCTGTCTACATCTTATTAACTATATACTCTTGTAATAATCATCTGTATAGTATATTTGCCCTATAATACTAGAACCTACACATATATTATACATTGTGTAGGTTCTAGTATTATATTTATATATTATATCACTTCGCTTCTTTAAAAGAAGCATATATTTTTAGAATGGAAAGTTTAATAAAATTTTAAACCTTTAATATTAGATAAAATTATATCCTAATTTAAATGCTTCTGTATTAAACTTTTCAAACTTCTCCTTCCCTTTCTTTCTGAACATATCGTTCATTCCGTTTAGTGCCTCTTCTTCTGTGAAATATTTTGTTATTTTTACAATTACTCCTGCCATAATTATATTGGCACCCTTAGGATGATTAATACCTTCAGCCATAGTTAGACAAGGAACTTCTACTATTTTAATATCATCCCTTGTATTTATTTCAGAATCTACCATATCACTGTTTATAATGATAGTGCCTCCTGGTTTTACTAAAGGAAGAAACTTTTCAAAAGAAGGAGTATTCATAGCCAATAATACGTCTGGCTCCTCTTGAGATGGGTTATATATATACTCTTTACCAAACTTCACCGTACAATTAGCAGTTCCCCCCCTCATAGCTGAGCCATATTGAGGAATCCATGTTGCATGATACCCCTTAAAAACAGCAATTTGAGATATTAATAATCCTGACGTAAGTACTCCTTGTCCACCTGCTCCTGCAAATACTATTTCTTTCATAACTATTTCCCCTCTTTTCATTCACCTTATATGTGCCACCACTAATAGCTTTCATCAAACCACCTCTACCTACTACACAATCAAAGTTTGACATTTGAAAACCATTTTCGCTTAAAGTATTTAATATTAAATTTTTCCTATATTTATATTGATCAAATACAGTTTCAAAATTATTTAAGTCTTCTTGGGTATGTTTTATACTCTTTTTAAAAATTTCATTTTCGTTTTCAAATACAGATATTTTAGTTGATGTACCTCCTGGATTAATAACTAGAATATTCATATAAATCTCCTTTTCTTATATTTATAATCAAATTTTAAAATTGAATAGATTCTGACTTATTAAGATTTATCATTTTCTCCATTGGCCTACTTTCCCAAAGTACAAAGATACCTAAGAAGGAAAAGATTATTGATACAATTGGATTTATATAATTTAACAATGCATAGGGTGCATATTCAAATGTTCCAACCCCAAGAGTTGATGCCACAAAAGCTCCTCCTGTTGACCAAGGTATAAAGACTTGAGTTAAAGTTCCTCCTTCTTCTAAATATCTACTTAACATAGAAGGTTTTAAACCTTTATTCTTAAACTCATCCTTGTATAAGTTGCCATTTAGAATAATACTTAAATAAACCTCTCCCATAGCTGCACTTCCAATAGTTGTTGACAAGATAACTATTATCGACAATAACCCTGGGCTATGAATTTTATGTATAAAGCTACCTATCAAAGTTCTCAAATATCCTACATGTTCTAATACTCCACCTAAAGATATGGCAATAAAAGCTAGGGAAAAAGTCCACATCATACTTTGGATACCACCCCTATTTAACAGCTTGTCTACCAGTTCAACTCCTGTATTACCTGAATAACCATAGTTTATTGAGTATATAACTTGATTTATATATGAATCCTGCACTATGACAGCTATAATAACAGCTGTTGCAGAACCAATTATCATAGCTGGTACTGCTGGTACTCTTTTTATATTTAATGTAAACAATATTACCATCGGTAAAAATACTATTGGATTCATATTAAAATTTGAACCTAATGTCTTTATCAATAAATCAATTTCCTCTCTATTCACTGCACCTTTTGAATATTTAAGACCTATTAATGCATATATAATTAGAGCTATTATATAAGATGGTATTGTAGTATAAGCCATAGATTTAATATGATCATATAAATCAGAACCAGATGCTGCTGCAGCAAGATTAGTAGTATCGGAAATAGGTGACATTTTATCACCAAAATATGCTCCTGAAATTATCATTCCTGCTGTTATAGGTGCTGGAATTCCTAAACCATTTCCCATTCCCATTAAAGCTATTCCTATAGTCCCTACGGTCCCCCAATAAGTTCCAATAGCTAATGAAGTTACACTACATAATACTAAACCTATTGGAAGAAATAAACTAGGATTAAGAAATTGAAGTCCATAATATATAATTGCCGGCACCGTCCCTGAACTAATCCAAGAGCTAATTATTACACCAATTAGAATAAATATCATCATAGCAGGCATTATTTCGCTGATACTTTTTTTCATACCTTCTGTTAGCTCGTCAAAGTTATATCCTAATCTATAAGATACAATACAACTAAAGCTTAGTGCTATAATCAACAATACATGAAGGTCTACATTAAATAATAATATTCCTAAAAACAATATTGTGATTATTGATAAAATTACAAATAAAGAAAGCCTTAAACTTGGATCTATTTTTCCCTCATTGGTTTCCATTTTCTGCCCTCCATTTTTATAACTATCTTTTGTTACGCAATATCCGGAACATCGTTCCGAAAATAGGGTATAAAAAAATATATATATTTCTATCATCAGGTGGATATATACCCACCTGACTTATATACTTTTCCTAATTTAACTGTCTAACAACCATGCTAATATTTTGAGCCGTTTCCTTAACTTTTAAGATTTTTTCTTCAAAATCCCCTTTTTTCATCCTAGAACTAGGACCTGACAAACTAATAGCTGCAACAGCATGTCCTTCTCTATCTAATATAGGTGCTCCTATACATGTAAGTCCTATTTCTTGTTCTTCATCATCTATTGCATAACCATTTTTCCTTACTTCTTCAAGTTCATCAATTAGATCATCCCAATTTGATAAAGTATTTTCTGTATATTCTTTTAAAGGTTTTTTTGATACTTTCTCAAAATCAATATCCTTAGAAAATGCAAGTAAACATTTTCCTACAGATGAAGTATGGGCATCAGAACTAGAACCAATGTTAGGATTTACTGAAAGTACTTTATTTGTATCTACCTCTTTTAATATTATAATAGTTTTATATGCACCCGTTGAACTTTTGTCTAAAATAGAAACATTGACTACCTCCTGAAATTCATCAAAAAGTTCTTTCGCATAAGGTTTAACTAAATCTCCTAAAGATAATTTTTCACCAATGAGTAAACCCATAGCATAAATCTTAATTCCTAGCCAATACTTGCCAGTTTCTTTGTTTTGATATACAAAACCTTTGTTCTCTAAAGTAGCTAAGGATCTATGGATTGTACTTTTATGTAGATCTAATATTCTGCCAATTTCAGAGACTCCCATTTCTTTTCCATTATTGTATAGAGTTAGCAAAATCTCTAAAGCACGGTCTACAGCAACTATCATTTCAGACATATTTTTCTCCTCTTCTAAAATAATATCGGAACCATGTTCCAGCTATATTATATTAATAAGTTTTTACTTTGTCAATAGTAATTTTAATTAGAGTTTCCCCATTATTTCATTAACCCCTCATGTCAACAAACTTTCAGGGGTTACTTCCAACACATGGAAATGTATGCTGAAAGCATTGAAAAATCAAAGTTTAAAAGTTTTAAATATAAAAAAATGGGGAAACTCTAATTTATATAATTTATTGCTTCTGAAAACATACCCCTGTTCCAGAGGCTGAGTCGGGTGAAATTAGGGTATTTTACATGATTTTAAGATGTTTTTATAGTTTTAGATATATTTTAGAGAGAACTAATTTATTGATTAATTCTCTCTAAGCTAGTTGCTTACTATGTTTATTGTATTTTTTATTATCTTAGATTGCTTGAATATATTCGTGTCATTAACTTGACACGAGGCGCTTACAACTGCGACGTAAAAAATAAATTATGTGTCTTATTCTACTTCATCACTCTATAAAGGATATGTCATAATGATTGCCCTTTTTTCAAAATACTTCTTATAGAGGTTTATTGCTTCGTCATTCTTATTCCACACCATTAATTCTATACTATCAAAATTGCCCTTTTTACCTATGAATATTAGTTCTTCCATAAGCAATTTGCCTATCCCTAAATTCCTATAACAATTATTGACGATTATCCCTTCCAGCCATAACTCTTTACGACTTTTAATATATTTACTTTCAGGCTTTTCTTTTATCTCTGCCCATAGTAGCCCTACAACTCCTTCTAATTGTTTAGCGAGTATAATAATTCTACCATCTTTCTTGATAAATTTATTGTATTCTTCTTGATTATTAAAAGCATCTAATTCATTATAGAAAGTTGGATAATCAGCTACATGTTTATTATGCAAGTGTAATAATAGTTTATCAACCTCATAATAATCTTCACATTTTGGAGTAGCTAATTTAATATCCATATCTTCATCCCTCCGCCCTATAATTAATTGATTTACATAAATCTACTTATATGACATATTCCATATATTTTATATTTATATTTTTATATCATATATAGCCATTTTATCTAAATCAATAATTGCTCCTACTTCCTTTAAAAAATCCATACCTATTATTCCATTTATTTCAAATCCATAATCCATGACTCCTACTTCAATTGTAAAGTTACTAATTACTAAATTCCCAAGTTTTATTCTATCAATATTTTTCTTGTATACAAATTCTACTCCACCAACTCCTGAAATAGTTTCTATAGTGTCATCTTTTTCTATTGTAATTCCTAATTCATCTACCCTATCCATTTTCAAAACAGTACCACCTGATCCAGTATCTATAAGTACATTGTCTAATGCCATAAATTTACCTTTATAGATAAGGGTAATTTTACAAAATGGAAGTCCGTATTTAAGATCTAATTTAACCATACTTTCTAACCCCAATCCAATTTCTCTCTTCTATTATTAGTTCTTTGTTGTTTGTGTGATAGACATACATTTCCCTATTTTTGTCTTTTTTATGTTTTTCAGAATACTCTTTAAGGGCATCTTTACCCTCATCAAATATATTAATAACAGAGAGCTCTTCAACAACTCTTTGCCCATCCTTTGAATATGCTTCTATGGCTTCAAATAGTAACCATTTATTTGGATAATTTCCCCTTGCTTCTGACCATTTCAAGGTCATCAACCTCCTTCTCCGCTCAAATACATATCTTAGTCATCTCTAGTAATTTCATTTTATCATAAATATTTATTTTATGTATTTATAATATATAAATAGTTTAATTTACTATGGATATAAATAAGTGTTTATTTTTTTTTAAGATAGATCTTCAAACCCCTTAATTTATCTATGTTTCATGCTCATGTCATTATTATAGCACGCTCCCCACAGGCGGGGTCAGATAGAAAGTGAGGTTTTTGTAGGTTTATTTGCTATTTTACATAATTTTAGATAAAAATTTAGAGAAGATTTAATCTATGTC
>DATGTQ010000020.1 GCA_035301805.1 Tissierellales bacterium | reverse complement strand
CACTCCTTTTGACTATAAATTAAGTTAAATACAATCGATTGCATTTAACTTAATAAATTTTTCTAGAATTCTTATTAACTATATAACTGAGTTTCTAATAGTTAATTTTGAGTCTAAAACTTCTACCTTTTTATTTGTCAGGTCTTTTGTATTTATTAACCCTAGTAAACGTTCTACAGATCTTTCCCCAATTTCATAAAAAGGCTGAGAAACTGTTGTTAGTGGTGGATCAATAAAACTACTTATTTTTACATCATCAAAGCCCATTATTGATATATCTTCTGGTACTTTTAATCCTGAGTCCTTAATTGCCCTAACTGCATCTATAGCTTTGTAGTCATTTGTAGCAAAAATTCCATCTATTTTATTTCTATTTTCTTCTTTACTAAAATAATCTTTAAGCAATTCATAACAACTTAACCCTGAATTAGATGAATTAAAGCATATTTCGTCTACTACTTCTAATTCATTGTCAGCTAAAGCTTCTCTATAGCCTTTAAATCTTTCCATATAAAGATTTAAATTTAAATCTCCGTTTACTATTCCAATCTTTCTTAATCCTCTATTTATCATATAAGAAACAGCTTCGTAGGAGGCTTCACAGTTGTTTGTTACTACAGAATTAAAGTCTTCTCCAATATTTCTAATTATTAATACTACTGGGATGTTTTCTTTAATTAACTGATAAATATGTTTAGAATTTTCAGTTGAAGTTGCTGTAGCAAAGATGAAACCATCTATCCATCTGTTTTTTAACATATTAACGGCAGCTACTTCATTATCAATATTTTCATCAGTATTTATTAGAACAACATTAAATCCATTATTTCTAGCAGCATCTTCAATCCCTCTAACTATTGATGGAAATATAGGGTTTTGAATATCAGGAATTATTAATCCTATAACATTTGATTTTCCTTCTTTTAATCCCTTTGCCATTAAGTTTGGTTTGTAATTTAACTCTTTTACTGCCTTCATAACTTTAGCTTTTGTCTCTTCACTTACTGGTATATTACCACTTAAGGCTCGAGATACAGTACTAGTAGATACCCCTGCCAGTTTTGCAACATCTTTAATGGTGTACATATTAATATCCCTTTCTTTGAGTTTTAATATCTATTATAAATGATCCGCAATATGTTTTCCAACTTGAGATGCTTTTCCTTCTCTACCTTTTAAATATTTTTCTAAATACATCTCCTTATCTCTTATTACACAACCTGTAACTCCTCCATCTCTCATCATTTCAGTACATTTACTACAGGATATACAGCATTTCTTAGGATCTAATCCATCGCTATTTATAATATCTCTGGCAAAGTTAGGATATGCAAAAGATTGTCTTCCGAAGCCTACTAGTTGACAATATCCTTTTTCTATAGCTCCTGCCATAACATGGGGTGCAAATTCTCTTAACCAACTAAATCCAGGAGCTATTACCTTTATTTCTGGAACTTCTTTGGAAATAGTTTTTGTAAGTTCTATAAATCTTGCAATAGCTTCTAAAGGATGTTCTTTAGGTACATAAGGTCCTGTGTCATATGGTCTTCCTATATGAGGATTATAGTAGGGGTTACCTGCTGTTACATTTAATATTTCTACTCCTCTTTTAGAAAGTTCTTTTATTAACCTTATTGGTTCTTCAAGGTCTGGTTTAATCCCTTCTTCTTTTGATACACCAAAACCATAGGGATAAGGGTGTGCATCATAAACGTTTAATCTTACTGTAATTCCAATACTATCTCCAAGTTTTTCTTTTATTTTATCTATAATATTAAGTAAAAATCTAGTTCTATTTTCAAAAGAACCACCATATTTACCCTCTCGAGTATGGGAAGATAATAACTCAGAACATAAATATCTATGACATGCTTTTATGTCTACTGCATCGAATCCAGCTTCTTTAGCTAGTTCAGCAGCCTTTACAAATTTATCTTCTAGTAATTCTAATTCTTCATCAGTAATAATATGGTAATGTTCTATTTCTTTTTTATCTAAGTATGGATTCCTTACTGGAACTATAGGCTCCATATTTTTAACT
>DATGTQ010000019.1 GCA_035301805.1 Tissierellales bacterium | reverse complement strand
TCCAAGATGGTAGTTTAAACAAGGTCTAAGATTTTCCTTCTTTTTTCCAAGATTTAATTTACAAGTCCTTATAGGATACATATCGTGTAATATATCTATGGCATCATTTACTGCATAAGCACTAGGATAGGGCCCAAAATACTTTGCACCATCTTTAAGCACTCGTCTAGTTTTAATTACCCTAGGAAATTTCTCATTAGTTATTTTAATATAAGGATATTGCTTATCATCCCGTAGCAAAATATTATACTTTGGTTTGTGTTTTTTAATTAGATTCGCTTCTAATATTAGAGCTTCCACTTCATTATCCACTATTATATATTCAAATTCGTCTATATGTTTCACCATTGCTCTAACCTTTAATCCTTGATTCTTTAAAGATCTAAAATATTGGCGGACTCTATTTTTCAAAGATATGGCTTTGCCTATATATATTATTTCCCCACTCTTATCTTTCATTATATATACACCTGGTTTATCAGGTAGGTTTTTTAATTCTTCTTCAAGATTAAACATATTATCACCTATATATATTATAGCATATTAGTCAATAATTATATAAGGAGTTACTTGTATTCACTTCTGTGTTAATGGTAATGAAACTAGTGTAAATTATGCATCTTAAATTATACCTATTCCTCTAGTACAAATAGTAAAGTGAATGCAATCAGTCCACCCACCATAAATAGCCACTGTTTCCATATCACATAACCTATACACCCTAAACAAAAAATAAGTAGGCCCCAAATAAATGATGATTGCTTTTTTGAATTTCCTGATTTTTTCATTTAATTTCCTCCTTATATACTTCTAGTCTCCTCCTTTAACCAGTCTCTTTCTTCTTCATCTAAAAATTGAGATAATTTTTTATATACTCCCTTGTGGTAATCATTTAACCAGTTCTTCTCTTTTGTATCCAATAACGATGGATTAATACAATTTAAATCTATTGGTACAAAGGAAAGAACCTCGAAGTTAAGGAATTGGCCAGATTCAGTTTTCGTGTCCTCATCTACTACTACAATATTTTCTATTCTGATTCCATGATTTCCGGCCTTATATACACCTGGTTCTATGGATACTATCATTCCTTTTTCCATAGATACATTATTATGCACAGATGCTATATTATGAGGGCCTTCATGGACATTTAACACATATCCTACACCATGACCTGTGCCATGATTGTAGTCTAAACCTTCCTGCCATAGAGGGTATCTGCATAATATATCTAATTGATGTCCTGTAGTTCCTTCTAGGAATTTTGCAGTTATTAGATTTATATGTCCTTTTAAGGTAAGGGTAAAGTCTTTTTTCTCTTCTTCTGTTAATTTGCCTAATGCTACAGTTCTTGTAATATCTGTAGTTCCATCTAGATACTGTCCTCCGGAATCTACTAGATACATTCCCTTAGGCTCTAGAACTGCATAAGAATCCTCTCTAGCAGAATAGTGAGCCATAGCAGCATTAGCCCTATAGGCAGATATAGTATCGAAGCTAGGCTCTATAAATAGGTCCTCTTCCCTTCTAAATTCCTCTAGTTTTTCACTGGCAGTAATTTCTGTTATTTCTTTTTTCCCTATATTTTGATCTATCCAATGAAAAAACTTTACTAGTGCTACTCCATCTTTTATATAGGCATTTTTTTGATTCTTTATTTCCGTTTCATTCTTTTTACCTTTTAGTTTTGTAGTTATATCCATTTGGTTTATGATATTACACTCACTAGGGATTCCATTGTATAGCCTTCTATTTATTTTTCTCTTGTCTAATAAGATAGTAGAATCTTCTTCTATACTTTTTACAAAACTATCTACTTCTTCATAGTCTTTAATTTTTACACTGTTTTCCTGAAGAAAGCTTTTTACTTCTTCATTTATCTTATCTTTATCTACACATAAATAGGCCTTATCTTTAGAAATAATACCATAGGAAATAACTACAGGATTGTTAGCCACATCTTTACCTCTAATATTGTATAGCCAAGCAATATCGTCTAAGCCACCTATTAGGAAATAATTCGCCTTTTTATCTTCCATATACTTTCTAACTTTTTCTATCTTTTCTTTTGATGTCAATCCTGTATATTTAATTTCATGGATAAAAGCTTCACTCCTTGGGACATCTGGTCTATCGGACCATATTTTATCTATTAAATCATAATCACTTATGAATTTTATATCTTTATCTTTTAATTTTTTTTCTAATTTTTCTGCAGAGGATTCTGAAAATACTTCTCCATCAAAGCCTATACTGTCACCCTTATTCAAATTGTCCTCTAACCATTGAATATAGGTAGGCACACCAGATACTCCCATTTTCATTAGGTCATATCCTGTTTCCTTTAATTCATCTTCTGCTTGAATAAAGTATCTTCCATCAGTCCATAGAAGTGCTTTATCTAGAGTGATAACTACCGTTCCTGCTGAGCCTGTAAAGCCAGATATCCAGGCCCTGCTTTTATACCTATCTGCTGGATATTCTGATTGATGAGGATCTGCTGTTGGTATAATGTATGCAGTAACGCCTTTTTTACTCATTAGATTTCTTAATTTGTTTACTCTTTCCTTTATATTCACAAATATGCCTCCTGTCTTTAATGCTAATTATACTATATTGTTTCTTTAAATGCTATTAATACACAAAAACCTAGTCGCTATCTACTAGGTTTTAATTTACCAAACAAATTAACATCAAATATTTTTATTCTTAAATGAACTGTAAAGCTTTCTTTACAGTTCATTTAGTTTATGATAGTATATCCGTAAAGAAAACTTTACAGTGTTTGGAGGCCCACTTTATGGAGGTAGTGAATTTTATTAGGAAATTACGGGAGGAAAAAGGCATTAGCCAAACAAAAATGGCAAAAGACTTGCAGGTTACTAGGCAGACTATCCATGCCATTGAAAATAATAAGTATAATCCAAGTTTAAAACTGGCTCTCAAATTAATTGCTTACTTTGATGTGACTATTGAGGAAATATTTATTTTAAAGGAGGAAGATTAATAATGTCTAATAAAAATAATAAACCTAAAAATCCTTATAGATCCTTATTATTCCAACTTTTTATATCAGTAATCGGATTTGGTGCAGTTATCTTTTTTGTGGGAGAAAATGTTAATTCTGTTATAATTACTGGAGGTATTACAGGTATTGCTCTAGCATATATTACACAATTGTTTATTATCTATAAAAAGAATAAGAAGAATAAAGAGAAAAAGGAGAATATACCTGAAGTAGATGAAAGAGTAATCAACAATATACTCCGATTTTCTTCCTATACTTCTCATGGTTTTATTTTTATACTATTCTTGATTTTAAATATACTAATGTTTTTAAAAATTGAGAATATACCCACCTTATATATATGGATTTATGGTTTTATTTATGCGGCAATTACCGGCATTGGCAATCTTTATATTAAAAAACGATGATCCTTCTTTCTAACTTAATATGTTTATATAAATCTATTGTACAAAATTCCTTGTGACAAGTCTATTAAGTTAGAATCATTATTTATAATTCCAATTTAAATGTTTTTCAACAATGGGCCTTGCTAGAATCTTAATCTGACAAGCAGTTAACCATATATAGTTTTAAATATGTAATCAGATTAATAGCTTAAAAGTAATTGAAATAAATAGTTATAGATCGGCATCCTTTCAGGAGAAGCGCACAGTATTTCTATTTTTCCTCTTCCGAATTATCAGTTTTGTCTATTTTTTTTGGATTTAAATAATAAATAGCAAATGCCGACGAAACTAAAAGGACCCAGGCAAATACTACTCCTATCCAAGAACCTAGCCAATCAAATCCGACAGCACCCCTATTAACCCAATTTAAAGTTAGATCTATTCTATATTTGGATTTCATTACTGAAGGAAGAGCCCCAAATAAATGATAAATAATAGTTGGTACTAGTGGAATTAAAAACAGTCTAGAATCCATAGAACTTTTAAATATAATTTCTTGAGCTAGCCCGAAAATAGGAAGAGCCATCCA
>DATGTQ010000018.1 GCA_035301805.1 Tissierellales bacterium | reverse complement strand
TATTAATTCTGAGTTTTTAGGCTCATCTTCTATAGCTTTAAAAGCTTTGTCTAGCTCTGGTCCTATATCAAAGTTTAAATCTTTAAATTTATCCCATCTAGCTTACTCTGGTACATAAAATATTTCATATAAAGAAGGATCTGATATTAAAGCTTCTATTGTTTCATCATCCATCCCTTTATTTTTATATTCTTCTATTAATTATTCCCTTTCTAAATCAAAAGAGATATAGTGGTCTTAAAAAATTTCTTTAATTTTAAATAATCTTCTCCACTTATTCCATTGGAAATATAAAATGACTAGCCATCACATGATAGCTAGTCATTTTATATCCTAAGATACATATTTTTAACATCCTCTAAACTTTCATATTCAAAGATATCATCAATTATAATTTCTAAAGTAATAGCATCAAGTTTTGATATTCCTATCCTAAGTTCCTCCGGTAAAGCTCCAAATTTTTTGGTTAATAATTTTATCACAGCTTTTTCAAAGGCTTTCGTCTCTCCTTTTTCTATTCCTTTTTCTATTCCTTTTTCCATTCCCTTTTCTATTCCTTTTTCCATTCCTTCTTTTCTAAATATTTCAGCTAAAGTCATAACTCGTTCACTCCCTTCTGGATAGGTACTTTCAATTTTTTTAACTATCTCATTAATATCTGTCCTAGATAAGTCTTTGCCAGCACTAAAAATATATCTCATAAGTGTTTCAAA
The DNA here is from genome assembly GCA_035301805.1 of Tissierellales bacterium. Lineage (NCBI taxonomy): Bacteria > Bacillati > Bacillota > Tissierellia > Tissierellales > Tissierellales bacterium. Next base: position 3,290 of record DATGTQ010000018.1, on the reverse strand, counting down.
ATATTCTATTCCCGTTTGTTTATCTTCTAATTCTTGTAGGTATTCTATTGAACGTGAAATAGATTTGAGCAATTCTTCGCTATCTTTTGTAAATATATCCCTCATTATAGTCATTGCTATTCTATTTATAACTTCACCTTTTATTTCCTCATCTGTATATCTTAATATATCATATAAAAGATATTTATAATTAGGTATAAATTCTTGTATATCTTTTGATAATTCCTCATATCCTGTTATTATTTCCCCAAGGCTAGTTTTTATATTCCAATCGCCTTTTCCATGATATATTACTAATGGTAGTGTAACACAGAATCTATAATTTAATTTTTTTCGTAAATCCATAATATATGCTATTTACATTTTACCTTCATTTATCCTATTTAAACACCTAACTTAATGAGCGACAGTGAATTTTAGTAAGTGTCATGCAACCCTCTCTAAATCTATTTTTATACAGCACATTACCTTAACCTAAAATCTCTAAAATCTTTTAAAGCTTGATTTTGAAATAATTGTAAGAATATTAACCTTGTAGTTACGCTCTAATACAATTTTACCCAGCAAGTTTAATAAACACAATCTAGAAATATGAAAGTTACACAATTAGAGAAACTATACCTTTTTCTATGCTTTCCAAAGTATTTTTGTATTTTTATTTGGATGTAATTTAGATGGTTCATCTGATGATAAATCCTATAGTACCACATCTATGAACCAACACTTTGATAGTTATTTAGGGATCTTTCCCATACTCTATAAGCTATAAATCCTAAACATACAACCAAAGCTAGTACCATATAGAAATAGCTTTTTAATTTAGTTACATCTTTTAATGGATAGAAAGTCACCAATCCATATGGCACTATAAAAGTGGCTATATAAGATATAAATTTAGGATATATATTCATAGGATATCTACAAAAATCTGTTATTGCTACAATAAATTTTACTCCCATTAAAGTATCATAGTATCTAAAACTAAGGCAATTAATGAAAATAGAGAACCATAACATAATTAACATTCCACAGTGTGGCAATAATATTAATAATGCCATGTCTAAAGTATTGTTTGTAAGTTTTTTAATTGTAACAATTAATACTAAAAGATTTATTATTACAGCAGGCATTTCCTTTATTGAAATATCATACGCAATTATATATTTTAACGGATTTACCGGTTTAATAAGAACGCAATCTAATTCACCATTTTTAATATACAAATCAGAAAATCCTATCATCCCCATAAATAGCATATGATATATTGCCTGCATATAACTAACTGAAAAATATAGATATACTAATTTACTCTGATTCCATCCATTTATTGTTGTTACATTATTAAAAATTGATTCAATGAATATTATTCCAATTAAAGCTTTTATAATAGATGATAAAATACCTATGAAAAAGTCTTTACGATATACATAAAGCATTTTAAGTTTATATATAAATAACTTTAAATATATACTATTCATGTTAGCCTCCAAAAATCTCTGTTCTTTTCCTTGCTTTATTAAACATAATTACTGAAATTCCTTTGAGAACAACTAGCCAAACTAATTGAATTAATATACTTATAAACGTACTATCAGCTAATCCTAAATAAATCATTATTGGTGTCTCAACTAAGCTTTTAAATGGTAAAAAAGAAGATATTGTTATTAAATAGTCCGGTAAAAAAGTAATAGGTATTAAAGCCCCAGAAAAAAATAAATATATTACCTCAAAGGATATAAATACTCCCCATATATTAGTAACCCAAAAGCTTAATAAACCAACTATGTAGAACATATAGAATGAAATTAAGTATGAATTAATTAGAGATAAGAAAAAATATATAAAATTATCACTATATATTAACGTTTTACTAAAAATTCCAAGTATCAAAATAGGTAACCCCATAAAGCCCATTGTATAGATAACATCACCTATACTGTAAAATAGCAGATATCTTTGAAAATTGATCGGTCTTAGTAAGTCTATAGCAATATCTCCCCTTTTATTTTTCCACCCTATCTCCATAGTAATCCATCTTGGTAGCATACTTTGAATTATAAAGGATAGAACAAAGTACGTCATAATATGCTCTTGATTAAATCCATTTATAGTTTTCCCCCCTGAAATAATGGCTTTCCATAGGAACCAGTATATCAAAAATTGCATTATGCCCATTAATGAATAAAAAAATAATTTCATCTTATAAACATAACTGTTTTTTATTGCTACTTTTATAATTGAAATATTTCTTTTCAATTCATATACCACCCTTTGCGTAAACATTTCTGATTATATCTTCTAAGTTATTCTCATCTATTTTGATATTTTGAACATCAACATCAAGGGCAAATATCTCTTTAATTATTTCAGATGCATTAATGCTCTTCTCATCAACAGATATTGATATTTTATTCGCTATACCTTCATTATGAATAATTATATTATTATTCTGTACATAATCACTGTACAGTAATTCTATTTTCTCTTTTATTTTACTCGCATTCTTCGTTTTAAAACTAATCATCTTATATGTCCCATATTTTTCTTTAAAATCTAAAATTCCTTTATCTTCAATTATTTCTCCGTTTTCTAATAGCACTATTCTGTCACAGATTTTATCTATATCCTCCATATCATGTGAAGTAAACAAAATTGTAGTTCCATATACTTTATTTAATATTAATAACATTTCTCTAATTGCAGCTTTAGTAAAAATATCTAACCCTATCGTCGGTTCATCAAGAAAAATAATTTTAGGAGAATGTAATAACGTCAACGCTATATTAGCTCTCATTTTCTGTCCTAACGATAGTTTCATTACTGGTTTATCTAGAATCTCGTGTAAATCAATATATTTTTCAAAAAATTTCATTTTATCTTTATAATAATTATCGCTTAGCTGATATAAATCTTTATTAAATTTAAAGGAATCTCTCACCCTTAAATCCCAAAATAATTGGTTACGTTGTCCAAATACCACCCCAATATTTTTTACATAATCATTTCTATCAATAAATGGATCTAAGCCATTTATTGATATCCTTCCTTGTGTTGGCCTGATAATTCCAGTTAAGAGTTTTACCGTTGTAGATTTACCCGCACCATTACTGCCTATATAGCCTACTTTTTCACCTTGTTCTATGTACAAATTTATATTCTTTACCGCATAAATTTTTTTATATGTCTTCGGTAAGAAAAGATCTTGTAGAAAAGACTTCCTATTACTAATCTTATAAATTTTAGTTACATTATTCACTTCAATCAATTACTATTCCTCCTAAAAAAAGGTT